>JASBTO010000239.1 GCA_030148365.1 Kangiellaceae bacterium | reverse complement strand
CCGAGATTGATTACCTGAAGGGCAGATCCTGGCTGGCGCTGGAAGAGTATGAAAAGGCTCTCGCGGCTTTCGAACCCATGATGCAGCTCTATCCTGATAACCTTGAAGTGCTGGAGTGGCCCGCCCGTACCCACCTGGAAGCCGGACACATCGACGAGGCAGAGCAGCTCTACCGGACCATTCTGGAAATGGCCCCCGGCTACCCGGAATACAACCTGGCCATGGCCGAACTGCTGACCCGCAAACAGGATTTTGTCGGCGCCAAATCCTTTATCGACAAGGCCCTGTCAGGCTGGCAACACGCTGACATGGAATTTCCGGCCTTGCGCCATGCCCGGGAGTTGCTGGACCAGATCAGCGCGGCGCTGAACTAGCCACCAGAGAATGGTCGGCGGCCGGAGACAGCAGTTTTCTTCAAGCTTTCCGGCAACGAGTACAGCTCGACTCCCACCTTTGCCGTCTTTCCAGCGCAGGCCGGAATCCAGCGGCTGACATCGGGTGCCCCCCTTGACCGATGGACCCCGGCCTTCGCCGGGGAGACGGCACTCTTCGTCGTGCTTTCCGGCAGTCGATGCCGGTCGACTTTTACCGTTGCTGTCTTCCCGGCTTCCCCAACTTCTCTTCAAAGAAGCGCGTGATGGTATTGAACAGATGGATCCGGACATCCTTGCCATGGATGGAATGCTTGCTGCCGGGGTAGTTCATCATCTCGAAGGGGATATGCTTGTCTTGCAGCACCTTGTAGAGCTTCGTGGAATTGGTGAAAAGGACATTGTCATCGGCCATGCCGTGAACGATTAACACGGGTCCCTGCAGTCCCTCCACCCACGGAAACACATTGCTCTTGTTGTAACCTGTACGGTTTTCCTCGGGGTGGCCCAGATAACGTTCGGTGTAGTGGGTGTCGTAGAGTCGCCAGTCGGTCACCGGCGCCACCGATACGCCGGCGTGGAACACTTCCGGCCGCTTCATCATGGCCATCAGGGTCATATAACCACCATAGCTCCAACCGAAAATGCCGACCCGATCGCTGTCCACATACGGCAGGGTTTTGAGAAACTCCACGCCGCGCACCTGATCGGCGACCTCAACCACGCCCAGATGCCGATGAATAGGCGCTTCAAAACCGGTACCACGATTGGTGGCACCACGATTGTCCAGGGAGAAAACCACAAAGCCTTTTTGTGCCATCAGTTTGTGCCAGTAGCCATTGCGAGCCACCCAGGTTTTCCGGACCCGCTGGGCACCGGGACCGCCATAGACATCAATGATGACCGGGTACTTCTTTCCAGCCTTAAAAGGCGTTGGCTTGTAAAGCCGGTAATACAGTTGCTGGCCGTCTTCGGCGTCAATATGCCCGAATTGCGCTTTCGGTTCCGACTCGCTGTAGGGCCACCAGGGATGGGATTTGTCGAGGCGGTTTTCTTCAAGGTAGGTCAGACGCTCGCCGGATATGCGGTGCAGGCTGATCCGGGGCGGTACATCGGGCGCGGAGAAATTATCGACATAGACATCCTTGCTGTCGGCCAGGGTGATTTCGTGGACGCCCTCCCGCTTGCTGATCTGCACCGGTGCCTTCACGGCATCACCCGCCAGGGGTACCGAATAAAAGTGCTGCTCCAGGGGCGATGACTGATTGGCGCTGAAATAGACCCGCCCTTTTGCCTCGTCGACGCCAAGTATTTTCTCGACGACCCAGTCACCCCGGGTCAGCGAACGGATCAGCTTGCCGTCGAGATCATACAGGTACAGGTGCTTGTAACCGCTGCGCTCTGAGCCCCAGATAAAACCGGGACGTGATTTCAGAAAGGTCAGGTCGTCATTGAGATTGAGCCAGCTGTCTGAGGTTTCCGTGAGCAATACGCGGCTCTTGCCACTGCCGGCGTCGGCGAGCAGCAGGTCGAGGGTTTTCTGATCCCGGCTCTGTCGCTGGATCGCGACCCGCCGGCTGTCCGGCAACCAGCTGACCCGCGCCACGTAGATATCCTGTTCCTCGCCCAGATCCAGCCAGCGGGTGTCGCCGCCTGACACTGGCAGCACACCGATCCGGATGTCGACATTCGCGGTGCCGGTACGGGGATAGCGCTGCTCGAAAACCGTGAATGAATCCGCGTTGATTTCGTAACGCTTCTCGACCTCGACGTTACTTTCATCAATCCGTGCAAAGGCGATTTTCCGACTGTCCGGTGACCACCAGTAACCGGTGTCCCGATCCATTTCTTCCTGGGCGACGAATTCCGCCATGCCGTTTTTCACGGTGCCCTTGCCGTCAAACGTCAGCTGCTTTTCCTTGCCGGAAGCAATCTCCACGACATACAGATTCTGCTCCCGGATAAAGGCGACATGTTTGCCGTCCGGCGATAACTTGATGTCCGTTTCATAGGCATCGGTACCGGTCAGTTGCGAGACCGCTTCCGCGGGCTTTTTGTCCAGTTCGTAATGAAAGATATCGCCGCCAAGGGGGAACACCAGGGCGCGGCTGTCCCGACTCCAGAAGTAATCGACAATGCCGGTCGCGAACAGGCGCTGACGTTCGCGGCGCGCTTTCTCCTCATCGGAGAGTTGCTCCTCCGCGGGTCCCAGGAGCAGCGAATCCACCAGCATGCGCGACTTGCCGTCGCGGAAATGATACTCCCAGAGATCATAGCGCTTCTGATCGTCGACCTTGTTCTTCAGGTAGGTGACCCGGGAGCCGTCCGGAGCCAGCTTGATGGCCCGCGGCGCCGGTCCCGTCAAAGACGGATCCGAATAAATTCGCTCCACCGTCAGTTCTTTTGCCATCAGCGACATGGACACCCCCAACAAGGCCAACAGGACCGCAATGATTTTCATAGTGACTACACCTGCAAAAAAGAGCATTCATGATAGGAAGGCCCGGAGGTTTTGGCAAACCGGACCGGCCCTGCCGTCTGCAATTTGACCCTGTGCCGTCCCACCCCGTGGGTCCGCGCCTGGCGTGCAGGTTTACTCTATGGCAAGATTTCCTCTCAGGTATCGCCTGCAGGAGCGCCGGGCACCCCGGCACGCAACAAGGAGTCAGTGAGTGGCCGAAAAGGATTGGCAGCCAGGGGAATGTCCGCTACCAGGCTGTCTGCCCGCAACATTCTGGTTGCTGTTCCTGTCCGGCTGCGCCGGCGAGCAATCGACCTACACCGCCGCCGGCGTCGAAGCCGCCTCCACGCTCACCCTCTATTACTGGCTGTTCGCCTGCGTCATAGTCGTCTGGCTGCTGCTCGCCGGGATCTTTGTCTATGCCACCCGGGTGCGCCCGAAAATCCACAGCGAAAAAGGCGCCAGTATCTTTGTCATCGTCGGCGGCATCGTGCTCCCGACCCTGGCGCTGACGGTGATCGCCATCGTCGGAATAATTCTGATGACCCAACATCGCGGCCAGGAAGCGGTGCGCGACATCCGGGTGACGGGCGAGCAGTACTGGTGGCGATTCGAGTATCTCGACCACGAGGGCAAGGTCATCGCCGAGACGGCCAATGAGTTTGCCTTGCCGGTGGCGGAAGCAAGTCGCATGCACCTGATAACTGCCGACGTCATTCATTCTTTCTGGGTACCGGCGCTGGCCGGCAAGGTCGACATGATCCCCGGCCGGATCAACGAGTTGGTGTTGGAGCCGATCCGTACCGGACGTTACCGGGGCCAGTGCGCGGAGTTTTGCGGCGCTTCCCACGCCCTGATGGGGTTGGTGGCGAAGGTCAAAAACAGTGAAGATTTTCAGCGCTGGCTGAGCGCCCAGGCCGACGACGCAAGGCCACCCGCCACGCCTCTGTCCGTGCGCGGACAGCAGGTTTTTCTGCAAAGCGGATGCGGCGCCTGCCATGCGGTGCGGGGGACACCGGCGAATGGCCGTCTCGGCCCGGACCTGACCCATCTTGCCAGTCGCGATCGGATCGCCGCAGCGACTTTTGCCAATGATCAGGACAAAATCCGCCGCTGGCTCGCCCATACCGGACAGATCAAACCCGGCGTGCAAATGCCGACCTTCGACATGCTCAGCGACACGGAACTGGCGGCACTGGCCGCCTACCTGGGCGATCTCCAATGACCGACGCTTCAAACCTGGATCCCGAAGCCCGCCAGCTGCTGAAGGTCTGGTCGCGGCCGAAGGGCTGGCGCGCCATTTCCGCGGTCAACAATTCGGAGGTTGGCCGCTGGTATGCCGCCGCTGCATTTATATTTCTGCTCTTCGCCGGGGTGCTGGCCTTGCTGATGCGCATTCAGCTGGCGGTGCCGGAAAACGACTTTGTATCCGCCGATACCTACAACCAGCTGTTCACCCTGCACGGCTCGATCATGATGTTCCTGTTTGCCGTGCCCATGTTCGAAGCCATCTCGATCATGCTGCTGCCGGAAATGCTGGGCGCCCGCGACCTGCCCTTTCCGCGGCTGTCCGCCTATGGTTTCTGGTGTTTTGTCATCGGCGGGGTGTTTGTCTCCGGGTCCATATTCTTCGACGTGGCACCGAGATCGGGCTGGTTCATGTATCCGCCGCTTACCACCCAGCAGTCCGGCCTGGGCGCGGATATCTGGCTGCTGGGATTGAGTTTTATCGAAATCGCTTCCATTGCCGCAGCCGTAGAGCTGATTATCGGCGTGCTCAAGTGTCGCCCGCCGGGCATGCGTATCAACCTGATCCCCCTCTACGCCTGGTATGTGCTGGTGGTCGGCGTCATGATTTTGTTTGCCTTCCCGCCACTGATCGCCGGCGATCTCCTGTTCGAGATGGAGCGCGCCTTCGACTGGCCGTTTTTCGATGTCAGTCGCGGCGGCGATCCCTTGCTCTGGCAACACCTGTTCTGGATCTTCGGCCACCCCGAGGTGTACATCATTTTTCTGCCCACCATCGCCATCCTGGCCATGGTGATCCCGACCTTCGCGCAGCGGGAAATTTTCGGCTACAACTGGATAGTCCTGTCGGCCATCGGGACCGGCTTCCTGTCCTTCGCACTCTGGGTACACCACATGTTCACCGTCGGCCTGCCGGCCGCCTCCCAGGGCTACGCGTCGGCCGCGTCACTGGCGGTGGCCATTCCCACCGGGATACAACTGTTCGCGTTTCTGGCGACCCTGCTCGCCGGCAAGGTAATCCTGCGCCTGCCCATGTTGTTCGTGTTCGGCTCCGTGGCGATCTTCGTACTCGGCGGCCTGACCGGCATCATGGTCGCCGTCGCGCCCTTTGACTGGCAGGTGCACGATACCTATTTTGTCGTCGCCCACCTGCACTACACGATCATCGGCGGCATGGGCTTTTCCGTAATTGCGGGGATCTATTATTTCTATCCGGCCATCACCGGCCGGGCCCTGAATGAGCGCTGGGGCCTGTGGGTATTTTGGCTGATCTTTATCGGCTTCAATATCACTTTCCTGCCGATGCACCTGACCGGACTGCTGGGCATGCCCCGCCGGGTATTCACTTACCTGCCGGGCCTCGGCTGGGACTGGCTGAATATGCTCAGCACCGTGGGGGCCTTTGTCATCGCCGCCGGCATGGCGCTCTTTACCCTGGATCTGATCCGGCCCAAAAGCCGGCATCCCTGGTCGCCCCGCAATCCCTGGAATGCCGGCACCCTGGAGTGGCTCACGGAGATGCCGGGCAAACCCTGGGGCGTACGCTCCATTCCGGCTGTCACCACCCGCTATCCGCTGCTGTCCCAGCCGGATCTGATGGAACGGGTCGACAGCGGCCAGGAGTATCTGCCCGATGCGAGCGAAGGCAAACGGGAAACCCTGATCACGACAGTGCTGGACGCCAGACCCGTGCAGTGCATGCGGGTCGGCGGGCCGAGTTTCCTCAGCCTGTGGGCGGCGGTATTCACCGGCGGCTTTTTCATTTTCGCGACCTTCAGCTGGTACTGGACGGCTTTTGCCAGCGGCCTGCTGGCGCTCGCCAGCATTTTGACCTGGCTCTGGCGGGGCACGGGCCAGATCCCGGAGAAAGAGCGCAAGGACGTCGGCAAGGGACTGGTCCTGCCGATCTACGCGAGCGGCCACCATTCCTGTGGCTGGTGGGCCATGTTCATTACCATGTTCGCCGACATCACCGCCTTTCTGAGCCTGATTTTCGGATTCTTCTTTTACTGGACGGTGAATGCTGATTACCCGTTCGCCAACCTGGCAAGCCTGGGCCTGATCTGGCCCGGACTGGCCCTCGCCGGCATTGGCGGCGCCTGGCTATTGACCTGGCATGCCCGCCACGCCCTGGATACAACCCGGGCGGCCGGTCAGGAAACCGCCACCGCATTGCAGATCGGAATCGCCGCGGGTCTCGCGCTGTTCGGGGTCTGGGCATTGATTATGGGCCCCGCCAAGGCCGGGTTTGATCCTGTCGCCCATGTCTTTCCCGCCATCACCTGGTTGCTGCTGGGCTGGACGGCCCTGCACGCGCTGGTCGGCGTCATCATGCTGCTTTTCTGTATCGCGGGATTGTTTTCCGGTCGACTGTCAAAACACTTCACTGCCGATCTGCACAATGTCACCCTCTACTGGCATTTCCTGTTTTTCACGCTGCTGGTCACGCTGCTGACCTGTGTCGTTTTTCCGCGGCTGGCCTGATGATGCCTGTCAATCTGATGGAATACGGACTCTGGCGGCTCCTTGCGGGGCCGGCACTCGCGGCCCTGCACTTTGTGGTCAGCTACGGCGCGACCGGAATCTTCTGTGAGCGCTCGGACAATGCCGACGCCCTGCTGACCCTCCGCTACGGACTGGGTGCCTTCACCCTGGTCATCCTGGCGCTGATTGCCCTGGTGACGCTCCTGGCATGGCAGCAAGGCGGATTCCTGCAGAAAGCGCAAGATCGACATACAGAAGACAGCGCTGAGGGCAGACACGCCTTCCTCGCTCATATTACCGTGCTGATCAGCGCCCTGAGCTTCGTCGGCGTCGCCATGATCAGCTTGCCGATCCTGCTGGTCGGGAGTTGCTCATGACGCCCGTCCGTCTGGCTTTGGCGATCGCTGGTGTGGCTCTGTTGGTCCTGCTACTGATGGTGAACCTGCCCGGGAGCGACCGGTACCCTTTCAGCACCCACATGCTGCTGCACATGTTTCTGGTTGCCCTGCTGGCGCCCGCACTGGTTCTGGCCTTTCGCGATCAGCTCAACTGGCAACCGGCGGCCGGCCTCGCGGTCGTCGCCTGCGGGCTGGAATTTATCATTGTCTGGGGTTGGCATTTGCCGGCCCTTCATCATGCGGCCCGACAAAATCTTTGGGTGTTTATTGCCGAGCAGGGCAGCTTTCTGGGCACGGGACTGCTTCTGTGGGGGACCGCGCTTGGCGGCCGGCGCGGCAGACCGGGATCCGGGACCGCGAACCTGGCCGGACTGGGGGCCCTGTTTCTCACCGGCATGCACATGACCCTGCTGGGCGCGTTGCTGACACTGGCGCCGAGAGTGCTGTATCGGCACGCAGTCACGCCGCCGGACGATGCGCTCTTTGATCAGCAACTGGGCGGGATCCTGATGCTGGTGATTGGCGGGCTCAGTTATCTTGCCGGCAGCCTGGTGTTGCTGTTCCGGAGCCTGCAAGCGCCTTCTTTGCCAGACCCGGATCGGAGGCCGTCGTGAAGCGGCCGGGCCTGCGCTGGATCCTGCTACTGGTAGCCGGCCTCTGGGGCCTGTTTCTGCTGGTCGGGGGTTACAACATCTCCGCTACCTCGGGTCACTTCCATGGCGTCCCCGAAGTGCTCGAATTCACCATGCGCAACTCGGTGCACTGGCGGGCGTCAGAAGAGCCCCCGGGTAACCTCGGCGATCCGGCATTGATCCGGCGCGGCGCCGGGGCCTTCGAAGACGGCTGCCGACTGTGTCATGCCATGCCCGGGCATGCTATTAATCCCATCAGTGCGGCCATGGTGCCGCCACCGCCACCGATTGAAGACGCGATCCGGGACTGGACGGCGTCGGAACTCTTTCTGCTCGTCCGGGACGGGATCAAGATGACCGGCATGCCGGCCTGGCCCGCGCCGGAGCGGGACGATGAAGTCTGGGCCGTGGTGGCATTTCTGCTCGCGGTGCCGGAACTGGAAACCCGTGACTACGAGCGTCTGGTCAGACCGGAAATCAACCGTGGCGTCCTCGACGAGCCCGGGCTGTCGGCCATCCGCTCCGATATCCTCGTGCGCTGCAGCGCCTGCCACGGCAATCACGGCGAAGATACCGGCCAGGGCGCCTTCCCGTTGCTGAACATGTTGCACCCGGATTATCTCGAGGCCTCGCTATTGGCCTACCGCGACGGGACACGACCCAGCGGTATCATGGCGCCGCAAGTCGCCAATCTCGGCAACCGGGAACTGCGCCTGCTCGCCGAACACTTCGGCAATACGTTAGCAGCCACTGCAACTCCCGATACCCGGGATCCTCCTGACGCCGGCAATGACGAATATCACCGCGCGCGGCAACTCGTCGAAACCGGCGATGCAAAGCAGCGGATCCCCGCCTGCTCTGCCTGCCACCACCCGGCCGGATATCCGCAAAGCGACCGGTTTCCGCATCTGGAGGGCCAGCCACGTGCTTATATCCGGCAACAGCTCGAACTGTTCCGCGCCGGTCACCGGGGCGGCTCGGCCTTTGCGCCCCTGATGACCCTCGCCGCCAAATACCTGTCCGACGATGACATAGAAGCGCTGGCCCGTTACTACGGCAAAGCCCCCGACCCGGCTGCCTCCGCTTCGTCCCGCTGACTGCCCCCGGAGAAGCTCCGGATCTACCGGCGGTTGCCGGGACTGGCAGAAACCCTTAATATGCAACCCTATGGTTGCATATTAAGGAAAACGACAATGAACCGGGAATCTACTGATCGGATTGAAAAACAGGTGCAAATCAATGCGCCGGTGGCCAGAGTCTGGAAAGCCCTGACTGACCACCGGGAGTTCAGCCAATGGTTCATGGTGGAACTGGACTCGCCTTTTGTGCCGGGAGAAATATCCCGGGGTAGAACCACCCACCCTGAATGCACCGGCCTGATGCTGGAACTGCAGGTCCGGGATTTGGAGCCGGAGCGGTATTTTTCCTACTACTGGGAACCCTATGCCCCTGACCCGGCGCGCCCGGAGACCGACAAACCCCGAACCCTGGTTGAATTCCGGCTGGAAAGCACCGACACCGGCACCCTGCTGACAGTCACCGAATCCGGATTCGATGCCTTGCCGAAACAGCGCCGCGATGAAGCTTACCGGATGAACGAAGGCGGCTGGGAAGAGCAAATGAGAAACATTGAAGCCCATGTCCGAAAAGACTCCTGATGTAGCGCCTGCCGTTCTGCGCAACAATGCATCTCTGTTCGCGGCCCTCGGTGATGCCACGCGGCTGGATTTGCTGATGCACATGACCACGGGAGAACCCCGCTCCATTACCCGGTTAAGCCGCCACTCCGCCTTGTCACGCCAGGCGATCACCAAGCACCTTCGGGTGCTCGAAGACGCGGGTCTGGTGCGGAGCAAAAGTCGCGGTCGTGAAAAACTTTTCGGGCTCGAACCGGGCGCGCTGGATGAAACGCGACATGCCCTGGATATGATTTCGAAACAATGGGATGAGTCCCTGGCCCGACTGAAAGCCTGGGTGGAAGACCCGGGATAGGATCAACACAATTTTTTCTGCCCAATCGCCAGATCCGGAGCTGCGGTGACCCGCTGCCCGGTTTCCATCACCAGATGACTTTGCTATCTTGTAGCGGCCCGGATCACGGACAGGCCGGCTGTCATTGTCAGTGCGGGAAGTTTCCCGGACGGACAAACGACCGGCTTCCAGCCGCCAATCCGGACTCCCTTATCAACTCAACAGTTTCAGGAGACCGCATCATGGATCGGACCAAGGTACCCCAGGTCACTTTCAAAACCCGGGTTCGCGACGAATCCGTCGAGGGCGAAAACCCTTACCGCTGGCAGGACACCAGCACCGACGACATTTTCAAGGGCAAGAAAGTCATCGTCTTTGCCCTGCCCGGCGCCTTTACTCCGACCTGCTCATCGACGCACCTGCCCCGCTATGAAGAGCTCTACGACGAGTTCAAGTCGCTGGGCGTCGATGATATTTACTGTCTGTCGGTCAATGACGCTTTCGTCATGTTCCAGTGGTCGAAACACATAGGCGCAAAGAACGTGAAAATGCTGCCCGACGGCAGCGGCGAGTTTACCCGCAAGATGGGCATGCTGGTCAACAAGGACAATCTCGGCTTCGGGATGCGCTCCTGGCGGTACTCCATGCTGGTCGAGGACGGCACCATCAAGAAGCTGTTCAGCGAGCCGGACTATGGCGACAACTGCCCGACCGATCCTTTTGAGGTCTCCGATGCCGATACCATGCTCTCTTACATGAAAGGCGAAGCGGCGCCAAAAGAAAAACCCCAGCGGGCGGAGTTTGTCGGTTAAATCAGGGCGCGCCGTTAACAGCAAAAACAGGACGGGCAGCGACCTGACTCGCTGCCCGTAATTTCTTTTCCCCGCGCCGTGGCGCGATTCCCTCAGCGCCGGTTGTTTTTCGGCGCCCGTTGGTCAACCCCACCCTGGTGCAGCACCAGCGCATTCACCTTGCCCTGGTCGTCGCGCTCGAAGGCTATCTGCGCATCCACCACGGTATAGAAAAACTCGTCCTTTTCCGTGGCAAAAACCGGATAGGCTTGCTGCCCGGTCAGTTGCACGTGTAACTGTTCGCCCTGCACCGTAACCGTGACCTTCACGGTCGGCGCCAACTGATATTCTCCCGCATATTCCCGGAGCGTCGCCGGCGCCAGGTTAACCACCGCCTTGTCGGTCGTCTCTTTCGCCGCTTCCCGATCACTTACCCGCGGGCCATGGTGATCGCCGTTCTGATGCAGGACCAGAGCGTCGACAATTCCGTCGGCGTCGCGACTGAAAGTGATTTGGGCATCAATGGCACGGGCGAAAAACTCATTGGCCGCGCTCGGGAAGATCGGGAAGGGGTTCTGACCCGTCGCCCTCGCAAAAAGCTGACCGCCCTCCCGGAAAATGGCCAGTACAAACTTCGGTGCGAGCCGGTAATTGCCCACATAGTCGTCCAGGGCTTCCGGTGACATCTCGAGGGCCTTTCGCGCCGGTGCCAATTTGGCGTCCGGCAGCAGCGCCGCGAATCCCAGGTCATCCACGGATTTGGCGGTATTGGTCAGGATCACCACGCCCTGCGCGCCATCATCGGTAAAGCCGATAAAACTCGCATAGCCCCCGGTCATGCCGTTGTGCCAAATAACTTTCCTGGCGCCTGCAGTGTGGGTCATCCAGCCGAAACCGATGTCGGTACCGGCACCGACTTTGGCCCTCGGCTTGTGAGCCATTTGCATGGCCGGCAGCAGTGCTGTTTCGGTCAGGCCCATATTGGCTTTGAGGTAGCGCAGCATGTCGGCGCCGGAACTCTTCAGGGCGCCAGCACCCGCCAAGACATCAAAATCCCAGTTGCCGGTAACCTTGCCGGTCTGATCATGGCCTGCTGCGATCCGCTTCCCGTGTTCGCCTTGCAGATGAACGCCCGTGTCCTGCATGCCCAGGGGCGTGAGCACTCTGTCTACCATCAATTTCCCATAGGTGGTGTCCGCGCGCCGGGCCAGCGCCAAACCCAACAGGCCATAGCCGAGGTTGGAATATTCATAGCGGCCGCCCGGTGCCCGGGACAGCGACAAACCCTCGAGAAATTCTTTCAATTGCGGCGCGTGATAATCGGCGTAAGGATTGGTGCCGTCGGCAGGACGCAGATTGGCCGGCAACCGGGGCAATCCCGAATGCTGGGTGGCCAGATTACCCAGCGTGATCACTTTGCCGTCCAGGGCAGGAAACTTCATGCCCGGCATCAGCTCCGAGACCGGCGTTTCCGCGCTGACCTGATTTGAGATAACGGCGTCGGCGAGCAACAGTCCGGTAAAGGTCTTGGTGATCGAGCCGATTTCGAACAGGGTGTCGGCGTCAGGCTTTTCACTGTCCTGCAACGACCCGAAACTGTAGACCCCGCTCTGCTCTCCCCGAACAAACCCGATCACCACTGCCGGGTAATCGCCGGCCTTTATCCGGGCTTCGACGGACGCCTCCAGTCGTTCCGGCAACAGGGACTTGGTGGCGGCACCGGCTATCGGTAACTGCAGATAGCCAGCCAGCAGCACTATCATCAGACGGGTTATTCGCTTATGCATCGGACATTCTCCTTGTGAAACTGATCATATGATCGAGATAACCCCTTAGTCGCAGCGAACAGGCGATTATGACAAAGACCGTTTTCCGTGGCGTAAATCTTTCCCACTCACGGATCTTTGCTGCATAATCCGCCTTTCGATATCCCGACCCCTGTTCCCGGACACGCATCCATGCACCAGACCTCCGGCCGTTGGCAACTCGGCTTGCTACTGACCCTGATTACTGCCTTTTGCTGGGGCCTGCTGCCGATCGCCCTGAAGGGTCTGCTGTCGGAAATGGATGCGGTTACCGTGACCTGGTACCGGTTTGCGTCCGCGGCGGTATTGATTGCCCTTTATCTGCTCTGGAAACGCCGCGTGCCCACGCTGAGGAAACTGCGGGGCCTGACGCTGCTGCTGATGGTGATCGCCATCCTGGGCTTGTGCGGCAATTATGTTTCCTATCTGCTGGGGCTCGATCATATTACCCCGAGCAGCGCCCAGGTGATCATCCAGTTGGCGCCGATGTTCATGTTGCTCGGCGGCCTGGTGTTCTTCAGGGAGCAGTTTACCGGACGCCAGTGGTTGGGGTTTGCAAGCTTTGTGACCGGTCTTGTGCTGTTTTTCAACCAGCGCTTCGGGGAAATACTCGGCGGCCTTGGCAACTACAGTATCGGCCTCTTGTGGATGCTGGTGGCAGCGGTGATCTGGGCAGCCTATGCCCTCGCCCAGAAACAGTTACTCAAGGATTATGCGTCGGATCAGATCATGTTGATGATCTATATGGTGTGCGTGCCGATCCTGTTGCCCTGGTCGGCGCCGGGCGATGTTACCGGGCTCTCGGCCCTCGGCTGGGGATTGCTGGCCTTCAGTTGCCTCAATACTCTGGTCGCCTATAGCTGTTTTGCCGAAGCCCTGGCCCACTGGGAAGCCTCCCGGGTGAGCGCGGTACTGGCCATCACGCCGCTGCTGACCATCGCCTTCATGTTCATTACCAACAGCCTGTTTCCCGGTTACTCGCCACTCGAACCCATGAATGCGCTGAGTATCCTAGGCGCCACCATGGTGGTCGTCGGCTCCATCATGACCGCCCTGCCGAGACGGCGGCCGATTGCCCGGGATACCGCCGGGCCGGCTATTGCCAACGTCGAAAAATAAGCGACGTATTGATCCCGCCGAAGGCGAAATTGTTGCTCATCACGTATTCGTGATTCATGACCCGGCCCTGCCCGGTCAGGTAGTCCAGTTCGGCGCACGCGGGATCGACATTGTCGAGGTTGGCGGTACCGGCAAACCAGTCATCATTCATCATTTCAATACTGGCCCAGGCTTCAATGGCGCCACAGGCGCCGAGGGTGTGGCCAAGGTAACTCTTCAGGGAGCTAATCGGCATGCGCTTGCCGAACACCGCTGCAGTCGCCTGTGACTCGGCGACGTCGCCCCGATCGGTCGCGGTGCCGTGGGCGTTGACATACCCAATGGCTTCCGGCGACAGGCCGGCGTCCCTGAGGGCCAGTTCGATGGCCACCTGCATGGTCCCGGCGGTCGGCTGGGTCACATGATTGCCGTCGCAGTTGGTCCCGAAACCCACCAGCTCGGCAAAGATGGTCGCGCCCCGGGCCCGGGCATGTTCGAGCTCTTCGAGCACCAGGGTGCCGGCGCCTTCACCGACCACCAGACCGTCCCGGTCCCGATCGAATGGCCGCGGGGTCAGATGGGGTTCCCCGTTACGTACCGAGGTCGCATAAAGCGCGTCAAAAACGGCAGCTTCCGACGGACACAATTCCTCCGCGCCACCGCCGAGCATCATGGTTTGCTGACCGTACTTGACGGCTTCGTAGGCAAAACCTATCCCCTGGCTGCCGGAAGTACAGGCACTACTGGAGGGCATGATCCGCCCTTTCAGGCCGAGAAACACACCGATATTGACCGCGCAGGTATGGCTCATCATCTCGACATAGCTGGTGGCGGTGATGCCGGTCATGGTGCCTTCGTTGATCAGGTTGCCAAAGGCGCCGAGTGGCCGGGTGCTGCCGATCGAGGAGCCATAGGCAATACCCATGGCCCCTGACTGAATTTCCGGGTCATCCCGGAGGCCGGCCTGCTCCAGCGCCCGCTCGGCGGTGACCGTCGCCATCCGCGCAACCCGGCCCATGCTGCGGACCTTCTTGCGGGTGTAATGGGCCGGCAGCTCAAAATCCGGCACCGGCCCGCCGAGCCGCGTATTCAGGCCCTCGATCCGGTCCCATTCGTCCATGTGGACGATGCCGGTCTTGCCGGCCGCGGCATTGCGCCGGAAGCCGGCCCAGTCCTGACCAATGGCGGTGATGCCGGCCATGCCGGTAACCACGACCCGTCGACTCATGCCAGCCCTCCGTTGACGGAAATGACCTGGCGGGTGACATAGGCGGCGGCGTCGGACATCAGAAAGCCGACCACGCCGGCGACTTCATCCGGGGTGCCCATTCTGCGCATGGGAATGGCCTTGAGAATTTCCTCAACCGGCACCTCACCCGCCATATCGGTGTCAATGAGACCGGGCGCCACGCAGTTGACCGTGATGCGACGCTTGGCGAGTTCCACGGCGAGCGCCTTGGTGGCGCCGATAATGCCGGCCTTGGCGGCCGAGTAATTGACCTGACCACGGTTGCCGATGAGACCCGACACCGACGCCATGGTGACGATGCGGCCCGGTTGTCGGGTTCTGACCATCGGCATGATGAGTGGGTGCAGGACATTGTAAAAACCGTCCAGATTGGTATGCACCACCTGATCCCAGTCCGCATCACTCATGGCCGGGAAGGCATTGTCCCGGGCAATGCCGGCATTGCAGACCACGCCATAGTAAATGCCGTTGGCCTCGACATCCTGCTCCAGCGCGGCTTTCGCGGCCGCCCGGTTGGCGACATCGAACTGCAGGATATCGGCCTTGCGGCCCGACTCCCGGATGGCTGCCGCGGTGGCTTCGGCGCCACTCCGATCGCCGCGGCAATGCACCGCGATATCAAATCCGTCGGCCGCCAGGTGCCGGGCAATGGCGCTGCCAATGCCCTTGCTGGAGCCGGTGACCAGTACTCTTTTGCTCATCAATGCTGTTCCTGTAAAAACGCTTCGGTATCGGGCGGCTCAAAGACATTCAGCCGGGATTCGGCGACGGTTTCGCCGGCAATGCGGATAGTGCCCGCAAAACAGCCGAGACCACTGTCTTCCTGATAAAGCCGCTCCACTTCAATGATCAACTCTTCGCCCTCGCGAAAAATCTCCCGGGCCGTTTCATAGCGACGGGTGCCGAGCAGGAAACCGATTTTCACCGTCTCCCCGACCCTTTGTTTTTCCAGACCGGCAAAGGCGGCCATGGCCTGGGCCATATACTCGATACCGACCCACGCCGGCACGCTGTCCGCCTCGTAAAAAGCCGACCCGGGTCGAATGGTCACCCGGGCGGTCAGGCCTTCCTCGCCGGCCTCCAGCACCTCATCCAGCAAGCTCATGGATGCCCGGTGCGGGATCAGATCGTCGAGATTGTAACGGGACTCGTCCGGTCTCATAAAGTCCTCCCCAGAATCATCGAGATATTGTTGCCGCCGAAGGCGAAGGAATTGGACAGACAAACCGCAGGCGGCCGGTCCAGTTTCGGCGACGGATCCGGCACCAGATTCAACGCCGGCAATGCCGGGTCCCGGTCCTTGAGGCCGACTTGCGGCGGCAGCCATGCATCGCTCTCCGGGGCGCAAAGCGCCAGATAGCAAAGCGCCAGCTCGGTGGCGCCGGCGCCGCCCAACAGGTGCCCGATTTGGGACTTGCTGGAGCTGGCGATAATCTGATCGCCAAACACCCGGTTCACCGCAAGGGCTTCCATGATGTCGTTTTTGGGGGTGCCAGTGCCATGCAGGTTGATATAGTCAACGGCCTCCGGTGCCATGGCCCCGTCCTTGAGCGCCGCGCGCATGGCAGCTTCCGCCCCTTTGCCCTCCGGCTCCGGCGCGGAAATATGGTGAGCGTCGGAGGACTCACCAACGCCCAGCAGGGCGATGTCCGCCGGCGCCCGGGTCACCAGAAACAGGGCCGCGCCTTCGCCGATGTTGATGCCGTCCCGGGAACTGTCGAAGGGCCGGCACATGGCCTCGCTGACCGCTTCCAGAGAGGAAAAACCGTTCAGGGTCAGACCACACAGAGAGTCACCGCCGCCGGCAATCACGGCGTCGCAGACCCCGCTGCGGATCAGGTTGCGGGCCGACGCCAAGGCCCGGGCACTCGACGAGCAGGCGGTCGACACCGAATAGACGACGCCGGTCAGCTCCAGGTAGTCGCGCACGAACTCCGCGGCACTGCCCATCTCCTGGTTACGAAAGTGGTAGTCGGCGGGAAAGGCGTCGTCCTCGGGTGTGGCGCCGACGACCTTCTCCGCTTCATTGATGGCGACGGTGGAGGTGCCTATCACAACGCCAATCCGATCTCTGGCCAGGGTCTCCATCAACTGTTTCAGCGGTGCCTGTAACTGATCGCAGGCGATCTTGAGCAGTCGGTTATTGCGGCAATCAAAACGGGCCAGATTACCGGTGATCGGGGCAAGCTCGCGCTCCACCGCGCCGACATACAGGTGCCTGCCCGCCACGGTCCGGGTTTGCCGGGACAGACCGACAACGCCGTCTCGCAACCGTCGGGCGATGGCCTGCGGCTCATCACCGAGGCTGTTGATCATGCCGAGCGCTGACAGGTAAACCGGGCCATGCGGGGTCATTGGCTCCACTCCAGGGTGTCAATTTTCAACTGATAGTTGCGCAAAAGGTTCCGGTAACGGACCGGGCCGGTCCAGGCCGGCAACGCGCCGTACTCTATCGTAATAATTTCCTCGCCGCCGAGGGACACAGAGCGCTTGTGGGGCTCGCCATCGGACCCGGTCAACTGCAGCCGCGAATCCGTCAGGCCTTTCCTTACGGCTGCTTGCGGCCACATCACCAACTGCATATCGGCAAGCAGGTAACGGGGTTTCAGGCCCTCCGGCAGATCCACAAACGCCCGAAAATCCAGGGTCCCGTCTTGATCGGCAAGCTCAAACATCGGCAATCCCGAAGCGCTGGTTGCGACCATGACAATACCGGTTTCGTCGACTTGCAGGGTCGCCAGAAATACCTCGGTCCGGCCGTCGAAGGTGGCGCTGATTTTCTGGGTGGCGCTCAGCTCCTGCCCCAGCGTCGCCGCCGGTTGCAGGCGG
>JASBTO010000237.1 GCA_030148365.1 Kangiellaceae bacterium | reverse complement strand
GTTGGCAAGCCTGCCATCCTCCTCGTAGAGCAGATTCAACTCACCGGCGATTTGCTGGCGGACCCGGACCAGATCTGCCGGAACTACTTGGCGCGTGCGCAAATTTTCGAGGTGCGCCAGGATACCCTTGAGCATGGCGCTGGCATGTTGTGGCCGGCTGGCGGTTGCCACTGAAAAGGGCGAGGCGAACAACCCCTCCGACTGTCGTGCGGTGATGTGGTAGGCCAGGCCCTGACGTTCCCGCAGGTCGAGGAATAGCCTGCCACTGGCGCCATCAAGCAATTTCGCCAGCATCGTCAGCGGCAGCCAGTCCTGGTGCGTCCGGTCAACCGTCGGCCAGCCGATGCGTAATTCCACTTGGGCGGAATGCGGCCGGTCGACAATATGGATGCGCAGGGATTCCTGAGATGGCGGTTGCACCCTTGCCGATGCCACCAGATTCCTGGTCGGTAAATCGCACTGATGTCCGGCGTCGGAGCCAGCTTGCGCGTGCCAGAGAGCAAGGGCCTGGTCCTGCAGGGAGTCGGGGTTCACCGGGCCGGTGACCACAAGGGACAGGTTGCCCGGGCGGAACGCGCATTTCCCGTAGGCCAGTACCTTGTCATGTCGCAGCCCGTCCAGGGAGTCCCTGTCCAGTGCGCCGGCGGCCCTCAGGGGATGATGGTCCGGATAGGCAATCTGATAGAAAAGCGTTCTCGCCAGCCAGGCGCCGCTTGCCTCCTGACTGCGCTGTTGGACTTTGAGTTGGTTGATCTCGTAGCGCAAGAATGCCTCCGGCAGCGCTGGCGAATTCACGAGGGCGGCGAGGAGCTGCAGGGCAGGGCCCAGATCACCGGCTTGCACCGTAAGTGACAGGCGGCTGGTGAGCAATCCGGTGGTGATGTTGAGCCGGGCGCCAAGACTGTCCAGGGCGGTTTTGAATTCCTGCTCCGACTGGCCACGGGGTCCGTAGGCGAGCAACCGGTCGGTGATGGCGGGCAATTCGAGCTGATCCGACGCGCCGTGGTTAACCACCAGATCAATACGAACCAGGGGGCTCTGTGGGCGTTCGATGGTGATAAGACGCAGTCCGTTCGGCAAGCTTCGGCTGATCACCGGGGGCAATACCGGTTGCGTCGGTGGACTGACTTTCAGGCCAGCGGGTGGTGACAGCGGCGGCGCGATGCTGATGGGCTGGACCGGTGTGGCAGTCAGATCCGGTGTGCTGCCGCAACCCGTCAGCGCAGGGACCACCAACAGCAATAACCAGAGCCTGCTCACAAGACCGCGTCCTCAAGCCGGTTGGCCATGTTTTCCGGCATCAACTCCAACAACTTTTTCACGAATCGCAGACCCCGGTTTGGCGCGACCTCTACAGCCACGGTTGGTTGGCGGAAATGACTGCCGATAACTTTTTCTACCGAGGCGGGAGTCTGCGCGGCCCAGGCTTGCCAGGGTTGAAGAAAATCCGGGGCATGACCAAGGAGCACCTGGTTGCCGAGGAGCCGGGCCACACCGGTACTGGTGGCCAGTTCCTGCAGGTATCGCGTTTGCCGGCTTCTGATGGCCCGGCACACTTCCGCCCGGGTAATGCCGCCAACCTGCGCTTCGCGGATCGTATTGCCAACGAGTTCCCGGAATTCCCGGAAGGAAGTCCGGCCGCGCGGGACAAAGCCGATCGCGGTGATCCCGAGATAGTGTGCGCCGAAAGTAAAGCTTTGGGTCAGAAATGCCGGCTTGTCGAGTTTGCGGAGCTGGGCCTGAAATCGGGAAGAGGCGTTGCCAAACAGCAGATCGCCGGTAATTTCAACGGCCCGGTAGTCGCGCGCGGACTGCCCACCGGATGTCCAGGCCATGCCGTACAGGGGAAAAGGCGCGAGAGGATCCGGCAGTCTTGCTTCGGTACTGTCCAGCCGGTAGATGGCCGTGGCCTCGGGTGCTGGCTCCGCAACGGCGCGCAGCGCGCCAAACTGGCGTGCAACCAGTGTGCGGGCGGTAGCCGGCGTAAATTTTCCGGTAATGATCAGCAACCCGTTGTCGGGCCGATAGTGGCGCTCGAAAAAGTTCTGCAAACGTTCGGCCGTGGCCCCGTCAAGAGCCGCGTCGGTGCCGAGAGGGTTGTGACCGTAAGGGGTGCCGGCGGCAAGTTTCAGGAAGAGATCGACCAGTACTTTGGCATAAGGCTGGTTATCAAGGCGTAATGCCCGCTCCTCACGAACGGCCGCCAGCTGGTTGCGGATTTTTTCGGCACTCAGTTGCAGGCCCTGCCACCGGGCAGCTTCCAGGCGCAGCGCCAAATCCAGTTGCCCGGCCGGCAGCCGGTTCCAGTAGTCGGTCTGATCAAATGTGGTGATGGCATTGGTCTCGCCGCCGACCTGCTCTATCAGCCGGAAATGCCCTTCGCCGGGCACCTCCCGGGAACCCTTGAACATCAAATGCTCGAACAGATGCGCATAACCATACTCGAAAGGCGCCTCGTCCCGGGCGCCGACCCGGAACACCAGCCGCGTCGTGACCGTGCTGCGATGGGGATCCGGCAGCAGGAAGACGCGCAAGCCGTTGTCGAGACGAAACCCGGCAACCGAATCCGTCAATCGTTGCAGGTATTCGACCGTGGCCGGATCAGGGGTGCGGCAAAGGGTCTTAGCCTGGGCTGGCTGACACAGGGGCAGCATCAATGACAGCAGCAAGGCGGACAGGGATTTGATGATGGGCATCTCCTTGGTCAGGTATCATTATGGTAAGCTTTGCGGAAATCTCCAAAAATTTCAAAGACTCCTCTTGAGCCGTTTTCTCTACACATGCCTCCACTACCTGGCCCTGCCACTGATCCTGATCCGGTTGGCGGTAAAAAGTCTCGCCGCCAGCGCCTATCGACAGCGGTGGGGAGAAAGGTTTGGCTGGTTTCCCGCAACTCGCCCGGGAGGGCTCTGGATCCATGCCGTCTCTGTCGGGGAAACCATGGCGGCCCTGCCGCTGGTGAAGATGTTGCAGGAGCAATATCCGGAGTTACCCGTCACGGTCACAACGACAACGCCGACCGGCTCGGATCTGGTTCGCAAGCAACTCGGTGACCAGGTCCATCATGTCTACGCACCCTACGATTTGCCCGGCTGCCTGCGACGCTTTCTGACCCGGGTCCGGCCCCGGTTGCTGGTGATCATGGAAACGGAATTATGGCCCAATCTGATCCATGCCTGTAACACCGCGGACATTCCGGTGCTGGTCGTCAATGCCCGCCTGTCGGCTCATTCAGCGCGGGGCTACGGTCGCGTTGGCAAGTTGACCCGGACCATGCTCGACGGGATCGATTGTATCGCCTGCCAGAACCCGGCCGACGCACGGCGCTTCGCGGTACTCGGGATGGCGGCGGATCGATTGCAGGTCACCGGCAGTATCAAATATGACCTGGTCCTGCCCGAAGGCCTTGAAAGCAAGGCCCGGGAAATGCGGAATTTCTGGCCAGAGCAGGCGCCGGTATGGATTGCCGGCAGCACCCACAAGGGCGAGGATGAACAGATTCTGGCCGCCCACCGGGAAGTGCAAAAATCGATTCCGGACGCGCGCCTGATCCTGGTGCCCCGGCACCCCGAGCGATTCCGGGCGGTCGCCGAGTTATGCCGGGAAGGCGGAGCGCTGCTGGCAACCCGGACGGATCCGGCAACCTGGCAGGCCGAGGCCAGGGTGTTGCTGGTAGACACCATGGGGGAATTGTTGGCCGCCTATGCCGCGGCGGATCTTGCGTTTGTCGGCGGCAGTCTGGTGGCGACCGGTGGCCATAATGCCATGGAGCCCGCAGCCATGGCCCGCCCGGTGCTGACCGGCCCCCACATCTTCAATTTCGCGGATCTCTATCGGCAATTGCTGGCGGCGGGCGCCGCGAGAATCGTCAAGGACCCCGGGCAACTTGCGCGCGCTGTCGGGGATCTCCTGGCCGATCCGCTCGCCTGTAGAAGCATGGGAGAAGCAGGCCGGCAGGTCATCCAGCGCAACCGGGGAGCCCTGGCGCGCACATTCGATCTGGTGAGCCGTTATCGGGGTTGAGTCCGGGTACCGCCGGAGCAATGTAACGATAAGGACTATATGAAAACGGCGCCCGCAGGCGCCGTTTTCACGGGGAAGACCGGATACCTGCTAGCGCAGCCAGGTATTGACGAGCAGCAGATCCTCATCGGTAAGAATACCGGCTGCCTGCTTGAGGCGCAGGGTGTTGAGCACATAGTCATAGCGGGCCCGGGCCAGATTCTGTTTGGCCTGATAGAGCGCGCGGGTGCTGTTGAGCACGTCGACAATAGTGCGCGTCCCGACCTCATAACCGGCTTCAGTGGCTTCCAGTGCCGAAGCGCTGGAGGCTTCCGATTGGCGGAAGGCCTTGACGGACCCGATTGAGGAATCAATGCCGAGGAAGGCACTCCGGGTATTGCGCTGGGTCGCCCTGTAGATTTCCTCAAGCTGGTAGCTGGCCCGCTGGAAATCGTACTGGGCCTGATCGACTTCGGAGCTCACCCGGAAACCGGAGAATATCGGCACATCGACCTGGAAGGTGAGTGACGCCCCTTCATTGAGATTGTTGGTGGTGCCGGACGGAGACAGGGGATTTTCGAACATCCGTTGGGTGAACTGCTCCTGGTCCGTGTAGTTGGCGAACAGGTTGGCGGTCGGGTAGTGGCCCCCACGACGGCGCTTGATTTCTTCCCGGGCGATGTCCACGTCCAGCATCCGGGCGCGCAATGCGAGGTTCTGTTCCTGCGCAACGCGCACCCAGTCATCCAGATTTTCGGGCTCGGGACGGGACAGCGGCAGATCGTCCTGTAACTCGAGCAGATCATAATGATAGGTGCCGGTAACTTCCCGCAGCGCTTCATAGGCATTGTCGAGACTGTTCTTGGCGGCAATCTCCCGGGCCACAGCCTGATCATAATTGGCTTGGGCATTGTAAACGTCAGTGACCGCAATCAGTCCCACATCATAGCGCTGTCTGGATTGCTCCAGTTCTTTCTGGAAGGCGTCTTTTTCCGCGCCGGCAAATTCCAGGGAGTCTTCGGCAAACAGCACGTCAAAATAGCGCTGCGCCACCTTGACGATCAGATTCTGGAGTTCCGCGCCGTGATTGACTTCCGCCTGGGTGGCGCGCAACTCGGCCTGGGACAGGGCTTTCCAGGTACGCCAGTCGAACAACTCCTGTTGTAACTGGACGGTCCAGGTCCGGGTTCGACCCTTGCTGTCGAAAGGATCGGACGGAACACCGGGGCTGATTTCGCCTTCGACCGCGAAATCCGACAATTGCCGGGACCAGCGTCCGCTGAGCTGTGGTAACAAGGGGGCCCGGTTCTGGGTAACCCCTTCGGCGACGGACATGACATTGGCGGCGCTGGCCTGCAGAACCGGATCATGATCCAGGGCTTGATTGTAGATTTCTACCAAATTGTCGGCAGTCACGGACTGGCAACCGATGGCCGCGGCCATGCTCAAGGTCAGGAGACTGATTTTTTTCATAGGTTTACCTGTTATTAACACGTCAAAACTTGTCGGGCGCTTGTTGACCGGTGACGGAATTTCCCCTGCCACCAATGGCTTCAGGTCAGCAAACGCTTGATAGAGTTACGAAAAGCAAATTTCATACCAGTTGTTCAAAAAAGGCCCCAGGCCCCGTGGTTTCGGCGATCCTTGTGTTGTGGCAGTTGTCCGGCCTGTCCGATTTCCCCAATAAACGGCCAAACTGACCGGATCAGAAACGGAATTCAGACGGTCGGGCCGCATTCAGCAGGGCCGGCAGCTGGGTTTCGAACAGGGTTTCCTCCCGCCAGTCATTTTCGCCAATCCGGGTTACCAGCACGGCGGTCATGGCGGGCGCTTCGCCGATGATGCAAAACAGTCGGCCACCGACCCGCAAATGCTTGTACATGGGCTCCGGGATCCGGAACAGACTGCCGGTGACGGCAATAGCGTCATAGGGTGCCTGGTGCTGCCAGCCTGAAGCCGCGTCGGCCACCTCCAGTTCGATATTGTCCAGTCCCTGAGCGGACAGCAGTTGCCCGGCTCTTTCGATGAATTCGGGAAAGATATCAACGCTGTAGACCTTGTCCGCAAGATGGGCGAGGAGAGCTGTCGTGTAGCCGGTGCCGGTGCCGATTTCCAGTACCTTGTCATCCGCGCCGACTGCCAGCGCCTGTAACATGCGGCCTTCTTCCCGGGGTGGCATCATGCATTGGCCGTGCTCAAGCGGGATGCGGGTATCGGCGAAAGCGAGGTTGCGGAACTTCTCGGGCACGAAGATTTCCCGGGGCACCGAAGCCAGCAGATCCAGAACCCGGTTATCGAGTACCTGCCACGGGCGTACCTGTTGCTCCACCATGTTAAAGCGTGCCTGTTCGAAATTCATAGTTCCCGTCCGGAAAAAGAGCTGTCTCGCGTAAGCCCCGGGTTTCCCATAATTTCTAATGACTTGGATAACCTGAAGCCTATTTCGTTGGCCGTGTTCTGGCAACCGGGCAAGTGTAACAAGATTATAGGGCGCTGACCTAGTCCCGGCGCTGCCCCCGCGCTTGTCATCCTGCCGGTCGCTATTATAGTGTGACGCACGGGACCGGTAATTGGTTGTAGCATGAACAAAAATGATTTCGAAGTCCGGCAGCAGGAAACCCTCTACAAGGGCTTTTTCCGGCTGGAAAGATACCATCTCAAGCACCGCCTGTTTGATGGCGGCTGGAGCGAGGTTTTTCAGCGGGAAGTCTTTGAGCGCGGGGAATCCGCCGCGGTGCTGCTGTTCGATCCGGAGCTGGACGAATTTGTCCTGATTGAGCAGTTCCGGCCGGGTGCGATCAGGGACGCGCACAGCCCCTGGCTGGTCGAACTGGTCGCCGGCATGGTCGAAGATGGCGAGCAACCAGACACAGTCGTGAAGCGGGAAGCGCTGGAGGAAGCCGGTTGCAACCTTGTCGACTTGTTGCCTATAGTGACTTATTGGGTCAGCCCCGGCGGTACGACCGAACGGGTGCATCTGTTTTGCGGACGCACCGATGCCAGCAAGGCGCCCTCAAGGGCGGGGCTGGTGGAGGAGCATGAAGACATCCGTGTGCTGCGCACCGAACGCAAAACCGCCTATGAATGGGTGCGCAATGGCCGCATTGACAACGCCATGACCCTGTTGGCATTACAATGGTTTGAACTGAATGAGGCTGAAATAAGGACGGGATGGCAGTAGCAAAAAAATACCGACCCGACGTGCCTGGCTGGATGGCGCAATGCGCCGTCAACTACGCCAGCCTCTGCAAGCTGTTGCCTGAGCCGCTGCCGGAAGGAGCCTTCATGCTGGCCCTTGACGGTCAGGCGCCGGTTCGCATATCCGTCGAACAGCAGAGCCGTTACACCCTCACCCTGAAGCTGGAAGACACCTCGCCCCTGCATCGCTGGCTGGGCAGCAAAGCCATGCTGGTACGGTTGTATCACGATGCCCACATGGCGGAAGTGCTGGCCGGTGTCAATCAGGGTATGCTCAAGGCCGTACGTGCCTATCCCAATGACGACATGAGCCAGGTGGATGAAAAAGAGCGATTGAACCATTTTCTTGGCGAATGGCTGGCTTTTTGCCTGCGCTTTGGCCGCAGTCACATTCAGGGTGGGAATTGTTCGCAGTATTTGCTGAGTTTTTAAGAAATAATAAACAATTACATATAAATAACAGGCTTTTGCATTGGCTTTATTGACCAGAACGCTGTTACCCCGGAATCCGGGATATTTCGACATTCTGCATATTACCGACCCGCACATCTATGCGGCGCCGGAAGCCGACCTGTTGGGAGTCAATACGCGCGACAGCCTGGAGGCGGTACTGGACAAGGTTCAGTACCGGGGTCATGACCGACCCGATCTGGTGCTGGTCAGTGGTGATATCGCCCAGGATTTGTCTGCCGAAGCCTACGATTATTTTTGTGAACGCATGTCGATGTTCGAGGTTCCGGTTTTCTGGATCCCCGGCAATCACGATGACTTTCCCCTGATGCGCTCCCGGGATCAGGCAATTTCCTCGGACAAGTGCCTGAAAGTGGGCGACTGGCAGATTATCCTGCTCAACAGCCAGGTCCCGGGCAAGGTTCACGGCCAACTCGACGACGACGAATTGCAGTATCTGGAGACAACCCTCAAGGGCGCCAAGGAAAGCCCTGCCTTGCTGGTGACCCATCACCAGCCGGTGCCGGTCGGGAGTGCCTGGCTGGACAAGATCGGTCTACGCAACGCGGCCCGGGTGCAGGAAATCCTTGCCGATCACCCGCAGGTGAAGGCCATGCTGTGCGGCCATGTGCACCAGGAACTGGATCAGACCCTGCAGGGCCGTCGTTATCTGGCCACGCCCTCGACCTGCGTGCAGTTCCAGCGTCATTCCGAAGAATTTGCCGCCAGCAGTGAATGTCCGGGCTACCGGACGCTGCGCTGTCATGCCGATGGCCGTATCGAGACCGAAGTGCATCGCGCGATCGCATTTCCGGTGCGGGTCGATATGACCATGAACGGTTACTGAGCGATATCCCTTTCGCACCCTTCCTGAATTTTTCTTCCTGCTTTACAACGAGATAGGCGCACCTGTACCCGGTTTGCCGGAGCATCCCGCAGGCCGGCCCCGTGCCCGGACGGTACTTTCTGGTGACTTTGCTTTACATTTCCTGCGCCGCTTTTTAGGATAGCTGGTTAAAAAAATAACCATACCAATACAGCGTACAATGGCTGTAATGCCCGCCTGATTCTGTAAACGCGAGGAGTAAACCGCGATCCATGTCCGCCAGCACTTATAATGCAGAAGCGATTGAGGTCTTAAGTGGTCTCGACCCCGTCAAAAAGCGTCCGGGCATGTATACGGACACGACCCGGCCCAACCATCTCGGCCAGGAAGTCATCGACAACAGCGTCGACGAGGCGTTGGCCGGACACGCCAGTACCATCAGCGTCATCCTGCACAAGGATGGCAGCCTGGAAGTCAGTGATGATGGCCGGGGCATGCCCGTGGATATTCATCCTGAGGAGGGCATTTCCGGCGTCGAGCTGATCATGACCAAGTTGCACGCCGGCGGTAAGTTCTCCAACAAGAACTACCAGTTTTCCGGTGGCCTGCACGGGGTCGGAATCTCCGTCGTCAACGCCCTGTCGACCGGGGTCGAGGTGACCGTTAAACGGGGTGGCAAGGAATACGGGATCCGGTTCGAAAACGGCGACAAGGTTTCCGATCTGAAAGTGACCGGTGACGTCGGCAAGCGCAACACGGGCACCCGTGTGATTTTCTGGCCGGATCCGAAATATTTTGATTCCCCGAAGTTTTCCGTATCGCGCCTCAAACACCTGCTGCGGGCCAAAGCCGTCCTCTGTCCGGGCCTCAAGGTGCAACTCGACAATCGTCTCTCCGGCGAGAAGGACGAGTGGTTTTATGAAGCCGGTCTGGCGGACTATCTGTCCCTGGCCCGGGGCGAAGCGCCGTCGCTGCCTGATGTGCCTTTTTGCGGGGCCATGGCAGGAGATCTGGAAGCGGTCGACTGGGCTTTCTGGTGGCTGCCGGAAGGGGGTGACGTCATCAATGAAAGTTACGTCAACCTGATCCCGACGCCCCTCGGCGGCACCCACGTCAATGGCTTGCGGACCGGTTTGCTGGAGGCGGTTCGGGAATTCTGCGAGTTCCGCAACCTGGTCCCGCGCGGCGTGAAACTGTCCGCCGACGATATCTGGGATCGCATCGCCTATGTGCTCTCGGTCAAGCTTGAAGATCCCCAGTTCTCCGGCCAGACCAAGGAGCGTCTCTCGTCCCGGCAATGCGCCGCTTTCGTCTCGGGGGTGGTCAAGGACGCCTTCAGCCTGTATCTCAACCAGCATCCGGCTATCGGCGAAGAGCTTGCCGAAATGGCCATCAATAACGCCCAGAAGAGGTTGCGCGCGGGCAAGAAAGTCATTCGAAAAAAAGTCACCGCAGGACCGGCGTTGCCGGGCAAACTGGCGGACTGCGCCGGTCAGGACGCCATGGCCAGTGAACTGTTTCTGGTGGAAGGCGATTCGGCGGGCGGCTCCGCCAAGCAGGCCCGGGACAAGGAATTCCAGGCCATCATGCCGCTGCGCGGCAAAATTCTGAACACCTGGGAAGTGGAGCCTGTCGATATTATGGCCTCCCAGGAAGTCCACGACATCTCCGTGGCCATCGGCCTGGAGCCGGGCAGCAGTGATCTGTCGAAACTGCGTTACGGCAAGATTTGTATTCTCGCCGACGCCGACTCTGATGGCCTTCATATCGCCACCCTGTTGTGCGCGCTGTTTCTGCGCCATTTCCGACCGCTGGTCAAGGCCGGACACGTCTTTGTCGCCATGCCGCCACTGTACCGGATTGATGTCGGCAAGGAGATTTTCTACGCTCTGGATGAAGAAGAACTGACCGGCATCAAGGACCAGATCAAGGCGGAGAAAAAACGCGGCAAGGTCCAGGTGACCCGCTTCAAGGGTCTGGGCGAGATGAATCCGAAACAGCTACGGGAAACCACCATGGCCCCGGACACCCGGCGTCTGGTGCAGCTGACCATCGAGGGTGGCGATCAGAGCGAGCAATTGCTGGATATGCTGCTTGGTAAAAAACGGGCCGCGGATCGCAAGGGCTGGCTCGAAGACAAGGGCAACCTGGCAGAAATCTGAACCGGTAGTCCCAGACACTACCGGCATAACTGGAGTCACGAGTGGATCTGAATTACGAAGGCGTTGAGCAGAAACCCCTGGCGGAATTTACCGAGCAGGCCTACCTCAACTATTCCATGTACGTCATCATGGATCGGGCCCTGCCCCATCTCGGTGACGGTCTCAAGCCGGTGCAAAGACGCATCGTCTATGCCATGAGCGAACTCGGCCTCAAGGCAACCTCTAAACACAAGAAATCCGCCCGCACCGTCGGCGACGTGCTCGGTAAGTTTCACCCTCACGGCGATTCCGCCTGTTACGAAGCCATGGTGCTGATGGCGCAGCCGTTTTCCTACCGTTATCCCCTCGTGGACGGTCAGGGCAACTGGGGTGCGCCCGATGATCCCAAGTCCTTTGCGGCGATGCGCTACACCGAAGCGCGGCTGGCGCCCTATGCCGATCTGCTGCTGTCGGAGCTGGCCCAG
>JASBTO010000224.1 GCA_030148365.1 Kangiellaceae bacterium | reverse complement strand
GCGGATGTTCGTAGTGGTCGATGACCTTGTTACTGTATGACATTTTCAAACTCCTGCTTTTTCAAGCTGTCGTTCTGACAAAAATTGAATCAATGGGCCTGCCATTCGACCGTGGAAAGGTCGACGCCGTCCTTGTACATTTCCCAGAGGGGTGACATTTCCCGCAAGCGGCCGATGGAATTCCGGACCTGCTCGATGGCGTGATCGATTTCCTCTTCGGTGGTAAACCGGCCGATGGTAAAGCGGATGGAACTGTGGGCCAGTTCGTCGTTCAGACCCAGGGCCCGCAGTACATAGGAGGGCTCGAGGCTCGCCGAGGTGCAGGCGGAGCCGGAAGATACCGCCAAATCCTTGAGCGCCATGATCAGGGACTCGCCTTCAACAAAATTGAAACTGACATTCAGGGCGCCCGGCACGCGTTGCTCCCGGTCGCCGTTGAGGTGTACCTCATCCATATCCTTGATGCCATTCCAGAGGCGCTCCCGAAGCCGCAGGATGCGCTCATTGTCAGCCGCCATGTCCTGTTTGGCGATACGGAATGCTTCGCCCATGCCGACTATCTGGTGGGTCGGCAAAGTACCGGACCGCATACCTCTTTCGTGACCGCCGCCGTGCATCTGGGCTTCCAGACGAATACGCGGCTTGCGCCGGACATAGAGGGCGCCGATGCCTTTGGGACCGTATATCTTGTGCCCGGAAAAAGACATCAAATCAACCTTGGTTTTTTGCACATCGATGGGCAGTTTGCCGGCGCTCTGGGCCGCATCGACATGAAACACAACTTTGCGCGCGCGGCACATCTCGCCAATCGCGTCTATGTCCTGGATGACGCCAATCTCGTTATTGACGTGCATGATACTGACCAGGATTGTATCGTCGCGGAACGCCTTCTCCAGCACGTCCAGATCGATGAGCCCGTTGGCCATGACATCCAGATAGGTAACCTCATAACCTTCCCGCTCCAGCTGCCGGCAGGTATCCAGCACGGCCTTGTGTTCTGTACGACTGGTAATGATGTGCTTGCCTTTGGACTTGTAGAAATGTGCGGCGCCCTTGATTGCCAGGTTATCCGATTCCGTTGCACCCGAGGTCCAGACAATCTCGCGGTGATCAGCATTGATCAATTCCGCTACCTGGGCCCGTGCCTCGTCAACGGCTTCTTCGGCTTCCCAGCCGAACTTGTGCGAACGGGTCGCCGGATTGCCGAAATGGCCATCCCGGGTCAGGTACTTCATCATCTTGTCCGCAACCCGCTCGTCAACCGGCGTAGTGGCGGCATAATCAAGATAGATGGGTGTTTTCATATTTACAGCTCCGGTTTGATTCTCTTCGCTACAATTGTCCCGACGCGGGCTCGCCTATGCTGATCCTGAGCGCGTCGCGACGCAATTTCTCGTCCTGCCGGCGCGCAATGGTACGGATGTCCTGACGGGCGACAATATCCGCGAGGGAAATGCCGTGCAGATAATCGAGTATCTGCGAAGTCAGGTCTTCCCATAATCCGTGGGTCAGACAGACGTCTCCGTCCTGACAATTACCGCTACCCCCGCACCGGGTGGTATCCAGGGATTCGTTGACGGCGACAATGATGTCGGCGACATCAATGTTCTCGCTGTCCCGCTCCAGCCGGTATCCGCCGCCAGGTCCCCTGACGCTGATCACCAGCCGGTTACGGCGCAAGCGGGAAAAAAGCTGCTCCAGATAGGACTGGGATATGCCTTGCCGGGCCGAAATCTCGGCCAGGGACACCGGCTCGTCCTGCCCGTGCAGGGCAAGATCCAGCATTGCGGTGACTGCATATCGGCCTTTGGTGGAAAGCTTCATCGATTCCCGTATAATTCACGCCAAATCAGCGCTCATGATCCCATACCTGAGTAAACTGGTCAAGTAATAGCCCGACCCCCGGTTTTCAGCGCCGGCGCCAGTTTTTGTTGCCAACTAATTGAAATCAGGATGTTTTCTGTTGATCTTCCGGTCGGTCGTCAGGCGGCTCCGGCTTGTCTTCGGTGGCGGAAGCGGAAAATTCACCACAATCGAGCGCCGGCAAATCCAGATCGCCGGGCGCAATGCCTTTTTCGGCCAGCGCCGCATACAGGGCTTGCAGATGGGCGTCGAGGGACTCGGCATGAGCAGTCAGGCTGCGCAGGGTCTGCACGATAGGGTCTACGGCCTGGGCGGGTATGCCATAAGCTTCAAAAATCCTGCCCTGCTCGGTCACCGCTCCCTGATCTCTCGCCACTTTACGGGCCGGGATACCCACTACCGAAACATCATCCGGCACATCCCTGACCACTACGGCATTGGAGCCGATGCGGGCGTTGTCACCGACGGTGATCGGGCCGAGTACCTTGGCGCCGGCACCGATCGCCACGTTGTTTTTCAGGGTCGGGTGACGCTTGCCCTTCTTCCAGGAAGTGCCGCCGAGAGTCACCGCGTGGTAGATGGTACAATCGTCGCCGATTTCCGCCGTCTCGCCAATCACCACGCCGAGCCCATGGTCGATAAAAAACCGCCGGCCAATTTTCGCGCCCGGGTGGATTTCGATCCCCGTCAGAAACCGGGCCAGGTTGGACACCACTCTGGCCAGCCATTTCCAGTTGGCACGCCACAACCGGTGACTGAGCCTGTGCCACCAGACCGCGTGCAGTCCGGGATAGCAAGTCAGCACTTCAAAGCTGGTGCGAGCCGCGGGGTCCCTCGCGAAGACGCTTTGAATATCCTCTTTTATTCCTTCAAACATGATCGTCTCTTGTCAGGGCAGTTTTTTCTGCACGGCATTGAGGATGCCGCGCAGGATGTTGATTTCACTCAGGGTCAGACGAGCCCGCTGAAACAGACGCCGCAACCGGATGGGCAGATGCTTGGGCCGCTCCGGATCATAATAGCCTATCTCGGTAATGACCTGTTCCAGATGCCCGTAGAAGCCGTCAAATTGTTCGCCGGTCGCCGGCTGCTCGCTGTCCCGCCACTGCTTGGCGCCTTTGCGTAGCTGCAGGCCTTCGCCGGCGCCGATGCGTAGTTCATAGGCCAGGATCTGCACCGCGGACGCCAGATTCAGGGACGAGTACTCGGGATTGCTGGGAATACTGACATGCAGCTGACAGAGGGCCAAC
>JASBTO010000203.1 GCA_030148365.1 Kangiellaceae bacterium | reverse complement strand
CCACAACATCCGTTATTTCTTCTACAACGGCGGCGGCGATTCCATGGATACCGCCAACAAGGTTTCCCAGCTCAGTGAATCCATGGGCTTCCCGATCACCTGCATCGGCATTCCCAAGACCGTCGACAATGACCTGCCCATTACTGACAACTGCCCCGGCTTCGGCTCGGTCGCCAAATATGTGGCAGTTTCCATCCGTGAAGCAGGCTATGATGTCAAGTCCATGGCGGCGACTTCCACCAAGGTTTTTGTCATGGAGGTCATGGGCCGCCATGCCGGCTGGATTGCCGCGGCCGGCGGACTCGCCGCGGACAAGGATGGCGATGCGCCGCACCTGATCCTGTTTCCGGAAATTGCTTTCAATCGCGAGAAGTTTCTGAAAAAAGTCGATCGCTGCGTGAAAAAATTCGGCTACTGCGCCATCGTCGTATCCGAAGGCGCCCGTTACAAGGACGGCACCTTCCTCGCCGATGCCGGCAGTACCGATGCTTTCGGCCACAAGCAGCTTGGCGGTGTTGCGCCCGTTGTCGCCCAGATGATCAAGGATGAGTTGGGGCACAAGTATCACTGGGCGGTGGCCGACTATCTGCAGCGTGCCGCCCGCCATATCGCGTCCGCCACCGATGTCGAGCAGGCCTATGCCGTTGGCAAGGCCGCCGTCGAGTTTGCCGTGGCCGGCAAAAATGCCACCATGCCGGTGATCGTACGCAAGAAAACCAAACGCTACGGCTGGACCATCGGCTCCGCGTCCCTGTCAGAAGTCGCCAACGTCGAAAAGATGATGCCGCGCAACTTTATCAGCCGTGACGGTTTCGGCATTACCGATGCCGCCCGGGAGTATTTGTCGCCGCTTATCCAGGGCGAGGATTACCCACCTTACAAAAATGGCCTGCCCGACTATGTCGAACTGAAAAATGTGGCGGTGGAAAAGAAACTCAAGAAATCATTCAAAGTCTGATCAGGGGATTCGGAAATGGATCTTTATACCGCTGCCATTACCCTGTTTCTGGTCATGGATCCCCTTGGCAATGTGCCCATATTTTTGAGCATCCTCAAGGATTTTGACGCCAAAAAGCGCCGCCGGATCATTATCCGTGAATTGCTGATCTCCTTCGGGATTCTGATCACCTTCCTTTATCTCGGTCAGTACCTGCTCGATTTTCTGAACTTGCGCCAGGAGTCCATCAGTATCTCCGGCGGTATCATCCTGTTCCTGATCGGCATCCGCATGGTGTTTCCCGGTCGTCACTCCATTGACGATTTTGCCGGTAGCGGCGATCCTTTTCTGGTGCCCCTGTCGATCCCGCTCATCGCCGGCCCCTCGACCCTCGCGATGCTGTCCCTGATCTCCCAGAATCAGCCCGACCGCATGATGGACTGGACTCTGGCCCTGGTCATTGCCTGGGTTGCCACCAGTATCATTCTCCTGCTCTCCACGCAGTTTTACCGAATCTTCAAGGATAACGGTCTGTCCGCAATGGAGCGCCTGATGGGTATGTTGCTGATCGCCATGTCGGTGCAGATGTTCCTCGACGGTATAGCCGCTTATCTGAACTAGCACGCCGGGTACGAGCCCACCGGAGAGCTCGATTGGCCCCGGGTCGGACTGCCAAATAACGGAATTTCAGGAAGAGTTCCGGTCCGCCGGACGGCGGACCGGACATACTGATCAGATTAGCGGCGCGATGACCAAACTGACAATCGCCATCACGTTGATCAGGATATTCATGGACGGCCCGGACGTATCCTTGAAGGGGTCGCCAACGGTATCACCGACCACGGTCGCCGTGTGCACATCGGAACCCTTGCCGCCATGATTGCCCTTCTCGACATACTTCTTGGCGTTGTCCCAGGCACCGCCGGCATTGGCCATCATCAGGGCCAGCAATACGCAACCGAGCAAGGCGCCGCCGAGCATGCCGCCGAGAGCCTCCGCGCCGATCCCGAAGCCGACCACAACGGGCGCAGAGACTGCAATCACACCGGGCAGAATCATTTTCTTAAGGGCCGCGGTGGTCGCGATATCGACACACCGGGCAGTATCCGGTTCAGCGGTGCCCTCCAGCAATCCCTTGATCTCCCGGAACTGACGCCGGATCTCGTGGATCATGGCAAAGGCGGCATCGCCTACCGCAGTCATGGTGATCGAAGCGATCAGAAAAGGGATGACGCCGCCGATAAACAGGCCAATCAACACCTCGGGATTACCAAGGTGCAGAATGAACTCGCCGCTCTGCCGGTGGCTGCCGACGGACTCTACAAAAGCCGCGATGATGGCGAGTGCGGCAAGTGCGGCGGCGCCGATGGCAAAGCCCTTGCCGATTGCGGCCGTCGTATTGCCCAGTTCATCCAGGCTGTCAGTGATATCCCGGGTCGCCTTGCCGAGGCCGCCCATTTCGGCAATGCCGCCCGCATTATCGGCGACCGGTCCGTAGGCATCGATAGCCATGGTGATACCCACCGTGGCCAACATGCCGACGGCAGCGATGCCGACCCCGTAGAGGCCGGCCAGTTCAGTCGACACAAATATGATCGAGGCGATAGTCAGAATGGGCACCACCACCGACTGCATGCCGACGGCCAGACCGGTAATCATGACGGTCGCCGCACCGGTTTCACCGGACTTGGCAATCTTGCGGATGGGTGAGGCAGAGGTATAGAACTCCGTCACCAGGCCGATGATAATACCGCCCACGGCGCCCGTTATCACCGCCCACCAGACATTCTGGCTGATGCCCATGTTATCGAGTACCAGCCAGGCAGCGCCGATAAACAGCAGGGCCGCGCCGATGGTGCCGGCCCGCAAGGCGACTTCGGCACGACTCGACGACAGCAGCTTGACCAGCAGGATCCCGAGGACGGAGCACACCAGTCCCGCCGAAGCGAGGGCCAGCGGCGCGGCCATCAGGGCGTTCCGATCGCCAAGCTCACCGACCACCATGGTCGAGGCAATGGCTACGGAAGCGATCATGGCGCCGCAATAAGATTCAAAAATATCCGAGCCCATACCGGCGACGTCACCGACATTGTCACCGACATTGTCCGCAATGACTCCCGGATTTCGGGGGTCATCTTCCGGGATCCCCGCTTCGATCTTGCCGACCAGATCGGCGCCGACATCGGCGCTCTTGGTAAAGATGCCGCCACCCACCCTGGAAAACAGGGCCACCGTGGACGCGCCCATGCCGAAACCGTGAATATAGTGAGCCGTGGTCGGGTCGCCGCCGAAATACCAGTAGAGGCTGCCGAGGCCTATCAGGCCCAGGGAAGCCACGCACAGCCCCATGATGGAGCCACCGAAAAAAGCGATGGTCAGTGCCGTCGCCGCGCCCTTGTCGTGAGCCGCGGCGGTGGTCCTGACATTGGCCCGGGTTGCGGTGTACATACCGATATACCCCGCCAGCGCCGACGAAATGGCCCCCACCGCGAAGGACAATGCCGTATTGCCACCAAGGGGTGAAAAGAGAATGAGTACGAACAGTATGCCGGCGAAGATGAACAGCATCTTGTATTCACGATGCATGAAAACCATGGCGCCGGAGTGGATGGCATCAGCGATTTTCCGGATCGTGTCGCTGCCCTCCGGATACCGGCGGACCACAAAATAGATCACCATCGCAACAATTAACCCGATGACACCGAGAGCCGGTGGCAGAAAAAGCATGTCTTGCATATAACCCCCATTTGGCAGGACGCCCGGCTCTTGCGGTCGGGCGCTGGCTGCAACTTTAAAGTTATGCGTCGGGGCATATGTCTGGGCAAGCGGGTACTGCAAACGACAAACAACTGGTAGATGACTATCAGACAGACTGCCCCGCTTGGCCACATTTAGCCAGATCCACGGCGTTGACACAAGCCCGGCGCCCTGTCTGCCTCTGCCAGCCGGATTGCGGATTCAAATGGCGCAGTTTACCCGCTATAATACGCGCCCACTTGAGCCAGCAGTCATACGAGCCAGTTATGAGTTTACACAAGGTCCCCGCGGGCAAAGACCTGCCCGACGAAATCAATGTCATCATCGAAATCCCTGCCCACAGCGATCCCATCAAATACGAAGTGGACAAGGAGTCGGGCGCGCTTTTCGTGGATCGCTTCATGGCGACCTGCATGAACTACCCCTGCAACTACGGTTACGTTCCTCACACCCTGTCCGAAGACGGCGACCCGGTGGATGTGCTGGTCCCGACCCCGTTTCCATTGCTCCCCGGATCGGTCATTGCCTGCCGCCCCATCGGTATGCTGAAAATGACCGACGAATCCGGCGAGGATGCGAAAATTGTTGCGGTTCCGGGCGGCAAGCTCAGCGTCAAGTACAAGGGCATTACCGAAATCGACCAGATTTCCGAATTGCTGCGCAACCAAATCGCTCACTTTTTTGAGCATTACAAGGATCTCGAAGTCGGCAAATGGGTGAAGATTGAAGGTTGGGAAGGCTCCGCTGGCGCCAAGCAGGAAATTATCGACAGCGTTAAACGCTATGATGACCTGCCGGAAAAACCCCGCTTCTGAATTCTGAAGCCCTGAAATAAAAGCCCGCTGATTGCGGGCTTTTTTGTACCTTTCCGGTGCACGGATGACAGGCTGCTAGATCTCCGCGGCAAACAGCGCCTGTCTGGAGCGGACCTTGTCCCGCATCAACTGGATTCTTGCATCGAGCTTGGCCACCAGATTCTTGAAGTAGGCATCGCCCCGGATGGTATCAAACAGGGTTGAATGCTTGAGCATCCAGGAGCGGGTCCAGCCCTGGCCCACCGCTTCGCTGAGCAGGCCGAAGGCCTCCAGGGTCTTGCCCCGGCGCAGCTTGATCGCGGAATCAATGAATGTCAGCTCGGCATTGGCA
>JASBTO010000170.1 GCA_030148365.1 Kangiellaceae bacterium | reverse complement strand
GGTTATAACGTACATACCAGTGGGCCTGATCTGCCACGGAAAAGCCATCCGCTGCGTACATCGGACGGGGTGGCTCCCGCTCAATTGGGGGCGGATCGGTAGGTGGCGGGTCAGTGGGCGACGGATCGTCTCCGCCACCGGTATCGCCGCCCGTGCCATCGATATACTCTGCCGATACGAAATCTTCCAGACCGTCGCCATTGACGTCCATGAACAGATAAAAGCTGAGATACAGATTGTCCGGCAATCCGAGCTCGGACGCCGAGGAGTCGCCGGCATAGCTAAGGACACCGGCTGAACTGACCTCTCCAAACCTGACCCGCAGGCCGCCGTGCTCTTCCGCAAGATCGTTGAAATAGAGCACAACATCAGTAACACCGTTGCCATCAAGATCCTGCAAGCTCATCTGCTCAAGGTTGGTCGAGCCGATGGTCTGGGACTGCAAAGTCGCGAGCACGCCCCATTTGGTCAGCTTGATTTTGCTGCCTTCCCGACCTTCGTTGAGATAGAGATCGACATACTTGCTGCTGCCAAGCCGCGTCACCAGCAGATCCGTGAGGCCATCCCCATTCATATCAGCCTGCTGCAGCTTGGCGGTTTCCGCCAGGCTCAGGTAGAGGTTTAGGTTCAGTGCTTTGCTGGCGATGGCGGCGTCACTATCGTCCCAGTAAAAGAAGCGCAGCTTGCCGGCACTGTCGCGCATGAACCAGTCGGCCCGACCATCGTTATCGAAATCGGCAATCTGGCGGGGTATGACATTCAGTATGGAGTTTGTCTCGGTGCGTACCGACTCATAGTTTTCATCAAGGAAAACTATGTCCTGACCGGCATGTTCGTTGGCGGGCGGCGTATCAGACAGAGGGTTGTAAAGGGTGACATCCCACCGGTTAATGACTATCTCGCGGCGCCCATCGCCATCAAAGTCACCGCCGGCCTGGATATTGTCCCACCAATCCAGTGTCCCGTAACCGGACAGACTTTCCGGAGACGTGTAGGATATGAGCTCATCATTCCAGGTGAAGACCGTTGGTGGCAGACAGTGTTCCTGTCCCGATGCCTGGTAGCCGCACTCCTGCACGCTCCGCAGCAACGAGCGCTTGCTCGCCAGGCTGGGACTGCCGTAGTGCATCCGGTATTGCCGAATGGTCCGGCTTTGATATTCCGTGGTGATGGTGGTCAGCCGCTGCGTCTGACGGGTCAGCCCGCCCGCCAACCAGGAAGAAGAAATGTCCGGCCGGGCTTCATAACCGAACCGGACATGGCGATCGCCATCGCCGCCATCGTCTCCCGTGTAATGAATCGCGCTCAGGGTATATTCACCGTCGCCCTCGTCCCCATAGTCATAGGTGATGGTGTTACCGGACGGATCCTGCGTTTCGGACACTGCCCAGGTCAGTACTTCATTCCGACCCAACGCCGACTGGCGAGCCTCAGCGTCAGCGCCATACACGCTGACCCGGCCATCCCGGAACTCGACGGTAAATTGTGACGTGGCCGAATTGATATGACCACTCTGGGTGACCCGGACAAAGGTATCCAACTCGGTGCGGTATTCGGCGCTACTGCTGCCGTAGCTGCCGTTAACCACAATCAGGCGCCGACCATCCAGGCAGAGTCGATCGGTCTCATCCCGGTATTGAACCCCAGCCACAAAACCGTCCTGGGCGACTGTCGCCGGGCACCTATGAATCGCTGAACCCGCCGAGAGCGACCATCCCATACCGGCAACGCCGTTACCCGAACGGGATGAATAGTTCAACGCAACACCTGGCTGCATGCCCTTGCGGCCGGGCGGAACGGCGACCGGGATAACGTAGGTGGCCGAACCGCCGGACACACCTGCCTCGCCTTCAAGGGCGCCGACGGTCTCGTCGTAAGCAGGAATGACTTCTATGCCAGGCACGGCGTCCGCGATCGGGTTGGCCAGCGATGTTACCTCCGCCCATTCCGGCGGCAGCTTGACGTCTACCGGACCGGCATCGGAAACCGGACCGCATTTAACGTCATCAGGAATGGCATTGCAGGCTCTGACCTCATGGAACCAAAGCCCGGCGCTGTCGATGACCACCTGGGCACTGGTGTCGGTGCCCACCGGCTGCCAAGTAGACCAGCTACCCGCCTCGGGTTTTTGCCGGACTTCGTAGAAATCCACCGGCCCGGTCGTCGGCGCGATCCAGGTGAAATGGTATGCTCGCTCGAAGGCCTGATCCGGAACTTCTGCATCCCGCGGCTCACTCGGGGTCGGATGATTGACCTCAACGGGAGCTGAAATCCCCGGATCGCCATACCCGGACGCATTCCAGGCGCGCACCTGGAATACAAAGCTGCCGTCACCCAATCCGGCGACCGGTACCGTCAGCGCCGTGCCGCTACTGGTCCAGTCGCCATCAGTGCCCTGTCGCCATTCGTAGCGGGTGACAGTTTCATGGGCGGGGCTCCAGATCAGGTCAAACTCGCCATCGTCGTCGATCACGGGCACCGTAATACCGCCAACTTTGGTCGGTACTTTCAGCACCGAGACTTTGGGTGAAATAAATTTCCAGTCCGAATCACCACTGCTGTTCCTGACGCGTACCGCATAGTCCCACTCGCCATCAGGGCGTGCGGTGAAATGTCTGGAACGACTACTGTCCATATCCGTGTAAGTCCAACCGCTCCAGGTACCACCGGCGGGCTTGTGTTTTTCAGCAAACTCGTAGGTCAGCTCACTGCCGGATCCGGCGGCCCAACTGATGTCATGCATACCATCAATATCGGTTATGGTCGGCCCCGTAATGGACGCCGGCGCGCCGGGTGGATGCAACACCTTGAAGGAAGTCGCGTCGCGGTTTTCGCTGTAACCGGACGGGTTCCAGGCTTTTACCCGGTAATCCCAATAACCGTCAGTCCTGCTACTGAGAGCCTTGGTGAAACCAGTGCCGGAATAAATTTTGGTCCAACCGCTCCAGCTGCCCGTCAGCGACTTGTAGTTTTCATAAAGCTCGTAGCGATCCACCCGTCCGGAGGCCGCACTCCAGGACACCGTATAACTCCCGGTTTTTTCCGTGCCGGTCGGCACAGACAAGGGCCCGGGTTTTCCTGGCTTGTGTAGCACCGTCAGAGTCGTGCTGTAACCCGGGTCGCTGCACTGACCACCATCAATACAAATCTGCACCTTGTACTGATAACTGCCATCGCCCTGGTTGGAATAGGATTTTGAACCACTGACCGTGCTGCCTGCTGCACTGATCGAGCCGTGGCTGTCCCAACTGCCGGAATCTTTTTTCTGCCAAATTTTGTAGAGCATGGCGTTGTTCGAGCCGTTCCATTCCACCTTGTAGGTACCGGTAACGGAATTGCTAATAGACGCACCTGAGCCGGACAGGATGCTGACAGTCGGTGCCGGAGGTGGCGTGCCTCCGTCACCCGGGATACAAAAACCTTGTGTGTCGCTGCCGGTCGGTGAAAGCGGCTCACGGCATTCATCCGCAATTGCCTGCCTGAATAACAGTTCGCCCAACAGCAACAAAATCAAAAATCCCGGAGCCTGCTTCGCATTCATTGGAAGTTCCTTTTCAATCCTGGTATCGGGTCGCAATCCGGCAATCCGATATCGCCCCATCCCTGGGACGACAACTTCACGCTAGCGTTATGGAAAAGTCGGCTCAACCGGTCAGATTTGTTCCATTAACAGGGACTCCGGCAACGCCAGTAATTTTTCAGCTCCGGGAGACAGGCTCCAGGGCCTGCTGTTACAGGTTAAAACGAGACACGGGGCAAAGTCGGACTTGCGGATAGCCTTACCGGCATCCGGGCAATGACCGAGCTCTGATTGCGGCAATTGTCTGACGGGCTTCAGCCATTACCCAGCAGGTCAGGGGGAAAGTTTGGAACTCATCCCTACAACTTCCTGACCAGGAAATAAATTCCGGACACAAAAAAACCCGCGAATTCGCGGGTTTCCTGTCGGCGATCAACAAGCAATCGCCAAAACGCCTCAGAGACCTATGTCAGGCAATCAACTGCAAAGCTTTATTAAAAAGCTCGCTCGGACGCATGGCCTTGGCCGCCAGTGTCTCGTCCGGCAAATAGTAACCGCCCACATCGACCGGTTGCCCCTGCACTTCATTCAACTCGTTCACGATAGCGGACTCATTTTCAGTCAGATATTTGGCCAGCTCGCCAAAACGCTTTTGCAGCTCCGGATCCTCTGACTGCGCCGCGAGTTCCTGAGCCCAGTAAAGGCTCAGATAAAAATGACTGCCGCGATTGTCCAGTTCATTGACTTTGCGTGACGGCGACTTGCCGTTTTCAAGTACTTTCCCGGTTGCCCGATCCAGGGTATCCGCAAGTACCTGGGCCTTGGCATTATTGGTCGTGCGTGCCAGGTGCTCGAGGGACACGGACAACGCCAGAAACTCACCCAGCGAGTCCCAGCGCAAGTGGTTCTCTTCGAGTAACTGCTGGACCAGCTTCGGGGCCGAGCCGCCCGCGCCGGTTTCAAACAGACCGCCGCCATTCATCAGCGGTACGATGGACAACATTTTGGCACTGGTTCCGAGCTCGAGGATCGGAAACAGATCGGTCAGGTAGTCACGCAAAACGTTGCCGGTTACTGAAATCGTATCCTTGCCTTCCTTGACGCGTTGCAGCGTAAAGAGGGTCGCTTCCACAGGCGCCATAATGCGAATGTCGAGTCCGCTGGTATCCTGCTCCGCAAGATACTTTTCAACTTTTTTGATGAGCTCGGCATCATGGGCGCGAGTCTTGTCCAGCCAGAATATGGCCGGCATGCCGGACAGGCGAGCCCGGGTCACGGCAAGCTTCACCCAATCCTGAACCGGGGCATCCTTGGTCTGGCACATGCGCCAGATGTCGCCTTCTTCCACTGAATGCTCAAGCAGTAAATTGCCGTCGGAGTCCACGACCCGAACCTTGCCTTTGGCCGACATTTCGAAGGTTTTGTCGTGGGAGCCGTATTCTTCCGCCTTCTGCGCCATCAGGCCGACATTCGGAACCGTACCCATGGTCGCCGGATCAAATGCGCCATGCTTTTTGCAAAACTCGATAGTCGCGTCGTAGACGCCGGAGTAACTGCTGTCGGGAATGACGGCTTTGGCATCAGCGGTGTTGCCGTCCGGGCCCCACATATATCCGGAATTCCGGATCATGGCCGGCATGGAGGCGTCGACGATGACATCGCTCGGAACATGCAGGTTGGTGATGCCGCGATCCGAGTCCACCATTGCCAGATCGGGGTTGTCCTTATAGATCCGCTCGATGTCTGCTTCG
>JASBTO010000072.1 GCA_030148365.1 Kangiellaceae bacterium | reverse complement strand
TTTTTGTGCATTGTTCGTCGGTCGCCCAATACGTCAGCGATGTGGCAGGGATCCCGAAAGTTCTGGATTTTGGCGACATGGACTCCCAGAAGTGGCTCGACTATGCCCGGGTCAAGCCCTTCCCGGTGAATGTCGGTTACTGGCTGGAAGGGAAGAAGTTGCTGGCCGAGGAAAAGCGCCTGTCCAGACAATTTGAGCTGCTGACCTGCACGACCAAGGCGGAGCTCAACACGCTGCTGGATTACGGGGTCAAGACCCGGAGTGACTGGTTTCCCAATGGCGTCGACAGTCACTATTTTCATCCCGGCAAGACCTATGATCCAGATGTGCTGTCCTTTATCGGCAGGATGGACTACTTCCCGAATCAGGAAGCCATGCTGAGTTTTTGCGAGCAGACCTGGCCGCTGATCAAGCGAGCCCGACCGACCGCAAAGCTGGTCATTGTGGGCGCCAGTCCCAGTCAGGAGATCATTGATCTCGGCAAGCTGGACGGTGTTACCGTGACCGGCTTTGTCGATGATGTCCGGTCCTATGTCCAGAATTCGGCGCTCATGGTGGCCCCGCTGAGAATTGCGCGGGGAACCCAGAACAAGATTCTTGAGGCCATGGCCATGGGGGTACCGGTCCTGTGCAGTAACATTGCGGCCGGCGGCGTGGATGCGATTCCCGGTGTGCATCTGCTGACCGCGAACACGCCGGAGGCCTACGCCCAGCAAGCGCTGGAATTGATGGCCAATGCGGATCTGCGTGCGGCCTTGTCCCGGGAAGCCCGGGCCCGGGTGCAAAGTAATCACTTTTGGCCAACGTCGATGACGAAAATGGAAACCTTGATGGAAAGAACGGCCGGAGAACCGACGACACCTGGCGGGGAAGGAGCGCTTATTAATGAGAATTAGTATTTTTGGACTTGGCTATGTGGGGACTGTGTCACTCGGATGTCTGGCGCAGGAAGGCCACGACTTGATCGGTGTCGATATCAACCCCGACAAACTGGCGTTGATCGCGGCAGGGCAGACACCGATTATCGAGGCGGGCATGCAGGATCTTATTCGCGGGGTGGTCGATGCAGGCCGGGTAGAAGTGACCTCGGACGTCGGGTATGCGATAGAGCGTAGTGAAGTCTCGTTTGTCTGTGTCGGCACACCTTCTCTGCCCAATGGCGATCAGGACCAGGGTGCGGTACTGAAATTGTCGGCGGAATTGGGCAAGGCTTTGAAAGCCAAAGATGCCTACCATCTGGTCGTTTTCCGCTCGACGCTCAAGCCGGGCAGCGTCCAGGGCCAGATACGGGAGTTGGTCGAAAAGGAATCCGGCAAGCAGGATGGCGTGGATTTCGATCTGTGTTTTCAGCCGGAGTTTTTACGGGAAGGCAGTTCCATTCGCGATTATGAGAATCCGCCAATGACCATCGTCGGCACCGATTCAGACCGGGCCGCGGATGGACTGCGCGAACTGTTCGGGCATCTGCCCTGTGAATTTATCACGACGGATGTGAAAACGGCGGAGACGGTAAAATATTTCTGCAACATTTTCCATGCCCTGAAAATTACTTTTGCCAACGAGGTGGGGCGATTTTGTCATGCCGGCGACATTGATCCCCATGCCGTGATGTCGCTGCTTTGCCAGGATACCCATCTGAATATTTCCGCCGCCTATTTGCGACCGGGCTTTGCCTTTGGGGGTTCCTGTCTGCCCAAGGATCTGCGGGCCGTCGCCCACCGGGCAAAAATGGAAGACGTGGAAATGCCGGTGATAGAAAATATCCTGGCGTCAAACCGCATTCATCTCCATCAGGTGCGTAACCGGGTGCTGGGCTTCGGCAAAAAGAAAATTGCCATGGTGGGGCTGAGTTTCAAGTCGGGCACCGATGATTTACGGGAAAGCCCGCTGGTGGATCTGGCGGAGTTTCTGATCGGCAAGGGCATGGATCTCTGTATCCATGATCCGGAAGTCGAGTTGGCCCGGCTGACCGGCGCCAACAAGCAATATATCGAGTCCTCCATTCCCCATATCAGCTCCTTGATGAGCAATGATCTCGACCGGGTTCTCAAAGATGCGGAAGTGGTGATCTTGGGATTGTCGGACGAGGAACTGACGGAGCAGGTAAGAGCGACCCTGCGCGCGGATCAGATCCTGATGGATCTCGTGCAGATCGACGACCCGGACTCGCTGGCCTGCGCCTACCATGGAGCCTGCTGGTAGGCTTATGAGCACCGGCCAGAATCACATCCGGATCGGCGTGCTGCTGCTTGTGGCGACGGCCTTGCTGGCGGCTGGCTGGATTGGTGTTCACGCAACGCCTTCAAGCGAGGCGGTACGCCTGAGAAATGCGCTCGTCGCGGAGGTTGTCGATGCCGGAACTCTGGACTGGCGGCCTTCGTCGCAACCGGATTTTTATCAACAGGAGAGTGCCCCGCCGCCAGCTCGTCTCGTCGATTTGGTCGACCGTCTTGATCTGCAGCCCGGCCAGGGCAATGCTACGAACAAGGCGACTGAACTGGCAGTCTGGTTGAGGCCGGAAAAACGCCGGGGTGGCGCCCTGATGACCGATACCCTGAGTGCCATCGCGCGGATCCCCGAAAGTGGACGCGGGTATTGCGCGGACTATACCCAGGCGTTCAATGCTCTCGGTTATGTTGCCGGTCTCGATGTACGCGAGTGGGGCATGTCATTCGACGGCTTCGGCGGCAAGGGGCATGCTTTTTCCGAGGTTTATGATGACAGCAATGGGCAATGGTTTTTTATCGATACTTTCAATGGTTTCATGCTCCGCGATTCAGCCTCGGGAGATTTGCTGTCGGTGCTGGAACTTCGCAAGCGGCTGGTGGAGCAGGGCGAAGCCGGTCTGCGTGGGGTGCAAGTGCAACAGATCCCCAAAGGCAGTTTTGGCTTCCGGGATGATGAAAACATGTGGTCCTATTATCTGCAGGGCCGGCACCAGATGTTTCTGATCGGCGCCAACGATAACCTGTCCTATGATCAGAATGCTTTGATCAATCTGGCCGCGAAGGTCTCCCGCGCCGCTGAGCAGGCGACTGCCATTCTGCTCGGGATTCAACCCCGTCTCTATGTTATCGGCAGCCCGGAAAATCGCGAGATGCTGGCGGATCTGACCCGGGTCAAATACCAGTTGCTGGCCGCCCTGACGGCACTTCTGCTTAGTGTTACGGGTCTGTTCGGCCTGCTCATATCCCGGCTGTGGCGGGCAAGGATGCGCCCGTGAAGGTCCTCCATGTCTTTGATCACTCGCTGCCGCTGCACAGCGGCTACTCCTTCCGGAGTCTGCAGATCATTACCAATCTTAATCGGCTGGGAGTCGATACCCTGCACATTACCGGAGCCAAACAGGGGCCGCCCAGACAACTGCAAGAACAGGTCGACGGACTGGAATTTCACCGGGTCCGGTCGGCGCAGATCCTCGATACCCTGCCGGTGGCAAGACAGCTTGAGGTAATCCGATCGCTGCGCGCCGGCGTCGGCAGATTATTGCAACGTCATCCCGTCGATCTGATTCATGTCCATTCGCCGAGCCTCAATGGTCTGGCGGTCATGCCGGTGGCGAAAAAGTTTAACTTGCCGGTGATTTACGAGCTCAGGGCGCTCTGGGAGGACGCTGCTGTTGATCATGGCACGGACCGGATTGACAGTCTGCGCTATCGGCTCAGCCGCAAACTCGAAACCCGGGTACTCCGATCCGCCAGTCATGTCACGACCATCTGCAACGGGCTCAAGCGTGAAATCATGGCTCGCGGAATTGACGAAAATCGCGTAACCGTCGTACCCAACAGTGTCGATATCAGCCAGTTTTCAATGAGTGAGTCAAGGCCTGCGGAGCTCGTGGACTCTCTGGACCTCGGCAGTGAGCTGGTGCTCGGATTTATCGGTTCTTTCTACCGCTATGAAGGCCTGCATTATCTGGTGGCCGCGATGGCGACGCTGCGCGATCAGGGCAAGGCCATAAAACTGCTGTTGGTCGGGGGTGGCCCGGAGGCGGAAAATCTCAAACGGCAGGTCTCGCAACTGGGACTTGAAGATCAGGTGATTTTTACCGGGCGCCAGCCCCACGGGGAAATCGGGAAATACTATGACCTTGTCGACGTGCTGGTGTTTCCGCGTAAATCCATTCGCCTGACAGAGCTGGTGACCCCGCTCAAACCCCTGGAAGCGATGGCCAAAGGCAAACTGGTACTGGCCTCCAGGATTGGCGGTCATCAGGAATTAATCGAAGAGGGTGAAACGGGATTTCTCTTCAAGCCCGATGACGTGGACGATCTGGTGCGGGCGATCGCCGGCCTGGAGGAATCCCGGCATCAGTGGCCTGACATCCGCTCACGGGCCCGCAGCTACGTGGAAGCTGACAGAAACTGGACGGAGACGGCAAAAATTTATCTGCCAATCTACGACATGCTGGCCGCCCGCCGGCAAACCGCGAGCGCAAGGGAGGTGACTGCAAGGTGAGAGATATACTGGTCGCAATGATGATTTTCGGATCCTTGCCGGTCATTCTGTATCGGCCCTTCTGGGGGATCATCATGTGGTGCTGGATCAGCTATATGGTGCCTCACCGCATGGCCTGGGGATTTATCACGCATTTTCCGGTCGCCGCCACCATCGGCATTGTCACTATCATTGCCTATGTGATTTCGAAAGAGCCCAAGAAGTTACCCGTCAACGGCATCACGGTAACGCTGCTGCTGTTCGTGTTGTGGATGTTGGTGACGACGATCGCATCACCGGATCCGGCAGTCGCCTGGGAGCAGTTCGACAAAGTCATCAAAATCCAGTTTTTTACCTTTCTGACCCTGGCCATGTTGACCAGCAAAGAGCGGCTGCATCTGGTGCTCTGGGTGGTGACCCTGTCGATAGCTTTCTTTGGCACCAAAGGCGGGGTTTATACAATTCTCCGGGGCGGGGAAGGTCGGGTCTATGGTCCTCCCGGCGGATTTTTTGCCGGTAATAACGAAGTCGGCCTCGCCATCCTGATGATTATTCCCTTGCTGCTCTATCTCAGGTCGACTCTCAAGGATATCTGGAAAAAACACGCCATGAGCGTCGTGATCCTGCTGTGCAGTATTGCGGTCCTGGGTACCCAGTCCCGGGGAGCTTTTGTCGCTATTGCCGCCCTTGGTGGATTCATATGGTGGCGCAATCCGCACAAGATCCGTAATGCCATGATTATCACGGTGCTGGCAGTCGCCGGTCTCTGGTTCATGCCCTCGACCTGGCATGAACGCATGGACACCGTGGCGCTGGCCTATGAGGGGACCTATGATTCCTCCATGGAGGGGCGTTTCAATGCCTGGGGCTTTGCGGTCAATGTCGCTTCGTCAAATATTACCGGCGGCAGCTTCTCCGCCTTCAGTCCGGAAAACTTTCTGCGTTATGCACCCGAGCCGACGGATTACCACGATGCCCACAGTATCTATTTTGAAGTGCTCGGCGAACACGGTTATGTCGGGCTGTTCTTGTACCTGACATTGTTTATCCTGACCTGGCGTTGCGCCGGCAAACTGATCAGGCGCTACAAGAAAGATCCGGAGTACGGTTGGCTGGCGTCCCTGTCACGATATCTGCAGGCGAGTCTGGTCGCCTATGCCGCCGGGGGAACCTTTCTGGGGCTGGCGTATTTTGACCTGCCCTATCACATCATCGCGTTTATCGTCGCGATGGAAGCCTATGCCAGGCGCCTGAATGCTGACGGTTTGGCGAAAGCCGGCAGGCCGGGCGTCTTCGGCAAGCCGGGAGCGACCCCCGTGCTGTACGGGGATCGGGACTGACGGCGAAGGCATGACTATTCTGCACAACTTCCTGCGCGGGGTGGCCTGGTCCACAGGTATGCGCTGGAGTATTCAGCTTATCGGCCTGATCAGCACCGTGATCCTTGCCCGGCTATTGACCCCGAAAGACTTCGGGATTATCGGCATGGCCATGATCGCGCTGGGCCTGTCCGCCAGTCTCACCGAACTCGGCGTCAGCCAGCACTTGATCCGCACGCCGAAAGCAACAAGAGCGCATTGCAATACCGCCTGGAGCATGAGTGTGTTACAAAACCTGCTGGTTGCGGTGTTGCTGGCCGCCTCCGCGAAACTGGTCGCCGGTTACCTGGGCGAACCTGGTGTCGAGCATGTGATGTACGTGATTGCCCTGGCAACCGCTATCACGGGGTTCAGCAACATCGGCCCGGTAATGGCCCAGAAGGAACTGCGCTTCCACAAGGACTTCCAGTTTAACGTCTACAAGAAGCTGGTAGCTTTCGTGGTCACCATCGGACTCGCGCTCTGGTTCAGAAATTATTGGGCGCTGGCCTGGGCATTCATGGTCAATGCCTTGCTGGAACTCGGTCTGAGCTACCTGATGTTCAGTTACCGGCCGAGGTGGAGTCTGGAGCGGTTTCCGGAGTACTTCCGCTTTTCTCTGCGCATCATTCCCCTGACCATGGCCAAATATCTGAACGCCAAGGTCGACGCCCTGGTGATTGGCGGTCTGGCGGGTGGCACTCAACTCGGTCTTTACAATACCTCCTCGGAACTCTCGGCGATGGCGACCCGGGAAGTCGGCGCCTCCATCGGCCGGGGACTGTTTCCGAATTATGCGGCAATCCGCCACGACCCCGAGCAGCTCAACGCCAGTTTCCGCAATGTACTGTCCAGCATCTCCCTGCTGGTATTGCCGCTGGGTGCCGGGCTCAGCGTCTGCGCGCCGGATATTATCCCTCTCCTGCTTGGCGACAAGTGGCTGGCGGCGATACCCATTGTCCAGTGGCTCGCCATTGCCGCGACCCTGACCAGTCTGGCGCACCTGATGACCATGCAAATCCTGATCGTATCCGGGCACGAGACCGCATCGGTGATAATGGTCTGGTTGCGCCTCGGCCTGCGCATCGCCGCCATTGCCCTGGCGGTGATGCTGGGAGGCGCGGCAGCCATCGCGGCCGGGGTCACAATGGCCGCCGCCATCTCGGTGCCGATTGCCGTCATGGTTCTCCGGCACTGCCTGGCATTGCCGATCGCCGCCATACTGGGCGCCCTGTGGCGGCCTCTGATCGCGACCCTCGTGATGACCGCATTCCTGATCGCGACCGACCCGATGATGCCGGACGTCACCAGCGCGCGGCTGGCCATCAAGGTGGCGTCGGGGGCCCTGATTTATGGCGTCACGGTATTGATTTTATGGTGGTTCAGCGGTCGCCCCGGCGGTGTCGAGAAGTTTATCGTTGGCACCCTTCGCGGGCGGGCAGACAAATATGCGGGCTGAAACAAGAACAACGCCAAGTCCGGTGCGCGAGACGGCAGCCGGGAATCGAAAGGGAGCAGTGTGAACTGATGCTGGTATTGCATATCGGAATCCAGAAAACCGGAACGACTTTCTTGCAAAAAGCGGTGTTTCCCCACTGGCGGGGCATACGCTATCTGCGCACCGACAATCTGGAGAAACTGCTACGGATCGATGACCGGCAGGTAAATCTGTTATCCCGGGAAGGCCTGTCCGGCCGCAACTGGGACGGTCAGGCGGCGCGCATCCGCTGTATCGTCAGGCTGGCGGAATTATTCCCCGAAGCGCGCATCATTCTCAGTTTCCGGCGCCACGCCGGCTATATCCTGTCCTCCTATAACCACTATATCCAGCGGGGCGGGACGCTGTCTTTTGATGAGTATTTCGACCCGGTCAATAATCAGGGTCTTATGAAAACCGAAGATTTCCTGTTTTTCGACAAGGTCAAGGCGGTGGAGTCAGCATTCGGGCGGCGTCCGTTTATCTATACCCTGGAGGAATTCCGGGACGGCATGGACGCCATGCTCGGCGATCTGGCGGTGCACATTGGCGGACAGCCGCCGAAAGCCAGCGAGTTGCGCGCTGGCAAGGAAAATCCCAGCCTCGGCAGGCTGCCACTGAAAATGCTGCGCAGGATCAACCGCCATACCCGCTCCGAATTGAACAAGGACGGCCGCTGGCCCCTGAAGCACTGGCGGTTGCAGCGGCTGGGCCTGGATCCTAGGACCATCTGCCAGAGCTGGTTACGCTTCCTGCCCCGACACGGCGTGGTGCCTGACCAGCTGATTGCGTGGATTAACGACCACTATGCGCAGGACTGGCAACAGGTTCTCGACTACCAGGCCGCACGCAAAACCATGGCCTTCACTGCTGTGGACGCCGACACCTGATGGGACTGCTGCGTGACATCTGCCGCAAACTGGCACCGGGGCCGGCAAACGAGGCCGGATTTCGTCCTGACTTCGAACGTTCCCGGGCTAACGAAGCGCCCCCCTGTACGCTGGGCAACGGAGAGTTTTTCGAAAGCGAATCCCAACTGCGGGCCAATGTTGCTGAAGTGCTCGCCAAGCATCCCGCGTGGGTGGCGCGCAATCGGGATTATGTGGAGCAGCGGTGCCGGGACGGGCTGCCCGTTTATGATCAGGTGTGGGCGCCGCTGGACGGGAATTTTGACTGGTGCGGGCAGCGCGACCAAAACGATATTCTTTACGAGTGCCGACCACACCGGTTTGCCTTTGCGCCAAAGCTGGCGCTCGCATCTGTCTATGGGCAGGGCGAACTGGAGATCCTGCAGGGTGTGCTCGCCGGGTGGATTGAGGCAGTCGACAATAACGAGGACTGTGCCGCTTATTTCAGCTCGCTCGTGGTCGCGCAGCGACTGGTGGCCCTGAGTTGGACACTGCATTTCCTGCAGGCGAGTCCTGAACCGGAAGCGCGCCGCCGGCAGGTGACGACGCTGCTGAACAGGATCATCGCCGAAGACTGCCGGTATCTGGAGCAGGTTACCGGCACAGCCTATCCGAACAATCACTTGCTGCTGGAATACTTTGCCGGCTGGTATGCCAGTCTGCTGTTTCCGACGTTTTTTCAGGGGGCCGAGGCATTCCGCCGGCGTTGCCGGGAAGGACTTGACCAGCAAATAGTACGGCAAATCTGCGCCGACGGCAGCGGCTTTGAGCAGGCCAGTCATTATAGTGAAATGGCGACTGAAGCCGTCGTGGCCTATTCCCTGTTGGCCGCTCGCAACGGTCTCCGGCTGGCGCCGGAAATTTCCGAGCGTTTGCGGGCCGCCATTGATTTTCAGGCGGCGGCCATTGCCGGCCCTGGCGCATCCCTGCATCTCGGCAACGCGACCGAGGATCCCCTGTTTCCCCTGGACCCCGGTGACAGCTGGATGGGGGCGGGCTGGCAGCTACTGGCCCGCGAACTGCTCGGTGAGCCGGTGACCGTGACGGGAGAGGCGACTGGCCTCGAGCGGGCGTTCTGGTTGCTCGGCGGCTACGAGTTCGAAACTCAGTCGGTGGATGCGCCCGAGCCTCTCCCGCACCTGCGCCACTGGCCCGATGCCGGGCTGACGCTTTTTCGTCATGGGCCGGCGGGCGGCCAGCTGGTGTTTCGCAGCGGTCCCGGCCACAGCCCGTACGTACCGGGTCATATGCATTTTGACTGGCTGGGGATCTATCTTACTGATGCCACCCGAGCCTGGATCCCGGATGCAGGCACCTATACCTATCGCGCCAAACCGGCGGCGTCAGGGATCTGGAAGCAATATTTTGTCGGTGCCGCGGCCCACAATGGCATCGTGCTCCACGGCGAGGAAAACCTGCCCACCCAGCGGGGTGACTTTCCGGCTAGCCTGCCCGAATGCCGGGTGGCTACCCACAAGCCCGTCGCGGGTGCGAGGGTGGCGGCGATCAGTGCGACGATTGAAGGCAGCAGCCCCTATGCCGGTATCGAGCGGGGGGTGATCAGTATCCCGGGAGCGGGCTGGCTGGTGTGGCAGGATATTCCGGAGACTGCATCGGGAAAACTCCCCGGCGCGCCCTTGCAGTTCGCGCCGGACATCGAGTGTGGCAATGGGGCCGCCAGTGTCCGGAGACCGGACGGCGACTCTGACCATTTGGACATTCTGGTGTCGGACAACATGCAACGCCTGACCACTCAAAAGGGTTCGACGGCGCCCGTCGCCGGCTGGGTATCTCCCGCCTATGGCCGGAAAACTCCGGCGCCCAGGATGCAATGGCGGCTGGCACCGGGGCTCAGCGCCATGCTGCTCGCGTTCCGTGACCAGGGACAACCGGCGCAGGCGCTCAAATGTGTCAGCGGGGAGGGTTTCTTACACTTTGTCGTCGACCGCGGACCCCACGAGCTGCATCTGTATCTCGGCAGAGACGGCAACACCATGGCCGATGATATGCTTGAAAGCGAGGCCCGATTGATTATGCTGGAAAAACGTGGTGGCAGCCTTCACAGGCTGCTGCAGGTCGGCGCCGGCCAGTCGGAATTTCACGATGGCGATCTGGCTTTTACGCTGGATCCCGGGAAAGAGACAGCGGGCCTGTCTGCTAAAGACAGTCGTTGTCGGGCAACCAGAATCAACGCACAGGAGGTGGAAGTCTTTGTCAACGCCTGAACCCCAAGATCGGCCGGATATGGAACCGGCCCCGGCACCATTTTTCATTGTCGGCGCGCAACGCTCCGGGACCACCATGTTCCGGCTCATGCTGAACGCCCATCCGGGACTGGCAGTACCCTTCGAGACCGACTTCGTGTCCGTCTATGAGCACCTTGAGGGTAACCGGTTTGCCGACCCGGAAGCCCGCGCAAAAGCCGTCGAATCCTGGGCCCGTGAGCCCCTGACCAAAAAAGCCAGGTTGCTTGATAACCCGGCACGCTTTGTCAATCTGCAAGACATCGACAGTTTCGATGCGCTGGTGTCGGCCGTCATGCAGCATTACAGCCGGCAGCAGGGCAAGTCCCGATGGGGGGTCAAGACGCCCAGTTTTGTCACTGAAATCGACGTCCTGAAGCAGCTTTTTCCGGCCGCGAAGATCATTCATCTGGTGCGGGACGGGCGGGATGTCGCCGTCTCCATGAGCAAGATCCGGTGGGGCAAGAAAAATGTCATCCGGGCCGCCCGGGACTGGCGGGAAAAAGTCATGATGGGGCGGAAAATGGGCAATATTCTCGGGGAGGACTATCTGGAACTCCGTTTCGAGGATCTGGTCGCCGATCCGGCGCAGCACCTGCAAGAGGTCTGTGAATTTCTCGGCGAGAAATTTGATCCGGCCATGCTCGACTATCACCGGAGTTCCCGAAGTGCCATGCCCGTCGACAGCCAGCAATGGCATCAGAAATCCATGTCAAAACCGGACACCCGAAAAATCAGTTCCTGGAAACGCAACATGAGTCGCTCACACCAGGAACTGTTCGAAAACGAAGCCGGGCCCTGGCTCCGGGTTTTCGGCTATGAACTGACCGGCAGAAAGCCCGGTCTTGTCGCCAAACTTCAGCGGATCTACTACCAGACCATCGCCCGCTACTGAGCAACGAACCGGCTCATTGACTGGTCGAGAATTCGACGTTCAGGCGCGGCCGCAACGTCGGGTCAGCAAGATAGTCGCTGGAGCGGAACTGGCGTCGGTTGCCCTTGAGCTTGGTCGGTTTCAGCCGCCAGCCATGGTTGTTCGCGCCCGCCGCAAAATCCTGTACCGCCAGCGTCACATCAAAATCCACCCACTGGGCGGACCAGCCGGCACTGGCGAAGGCATCGGCCACATCGCTGACGTCGCCGCTACCCTGGGCACCGGACTGTTGCCAGGCGATGCCGGGCAGCCGTTCATTCCAACTCGCGCTGTTGACGGACCAGTCTTTGAGCACGCGCACCAGCTGATAATCGGTACTGTAGGACGAGTGCTTGTAGAGGCTCAGAGTCGCGGAGATAATCGAGGCGCCATCGGGGATGGGACCGCCTTCGGACTGGAAGATCCGGAAACGCAGCAAGCTGTGGTACTGGCTGTTACGGTCGATCAACTCCTCCCTGGCATCATAATTCCGGGCCGGGAAGTAGGCATTGAGGTACAAATCCTCGGTGCCGTCGTAACCGGCGTTGCCATCCTGCAAATCGAGGTTGCCGGCGTCAGGATCGATGACCGTAATATCGATCGGCGCGGACGTGGTACGGGCGCCGCCGTCGTCCGTGGCGATAGCCGTCAGCGAGTGACCGCCCGGGCCGGGATCCGCCCAGGTCATTCCATAAGGTGAGGAGGCGTCTTCGCCGAGCTTGTTACCGTCGGCGAAAAATTCCACGACGGTGATGTTGCCGTCACTGTCAGAGGCATCTGCCATCAGGGTGACGCTGTCGCCGGCATTGTAGATTTGGCCGCTGGCCGGCTCGGTGAGTTCTACGGCGGGGGGCAAATTAAAGTCACCGTCGGGCAATTGCCAGCCGACCGGCTTGTACAGCCAGATATTGCCCTGATCGTTGTCCTGCAGCGCCATGAAGGCATCGACTTGCGGGATGTACTCCCATTTACCGAGCACGCCCCGACCGACATCGGCATCGGGAATGGCGGAGCTCGGCGCCGGTTGTCTGGTCAGAGCCCAGCCGCTGGTGGACACGCTGGCCGGCGGCTGCAGGGCCCAGACTTCACCGCCGCCGGCCCAGAGCAGGAATTGCTGGCGCACGGGGTCATGTTCCATACCGTAGTAATGGGACATTTCGAAATCGCCGGTCGGATCCGACGGGAAAAAGAACTTGTCCCGGTTTCCCGGTCCGGCCTGATTCAGATCCCAGTAGTAGAAAGGCCGATTGTTGTCGCGTCCGGTGCGCACAAAAATATTGAGGTCCGGATCATAGGCGCCGGTACCCTGACGGGAAGTGACGGACCAGTATTTGCCGACCTTTTCCCAGGTATCCTGGCTGGGGTCATTGATGTTGTGGATTGTATACTTGAGCAGGGACTGACCGGTACCGCCGAGGCGTCCACCGATATAAATGACATCCTTGCCGTTTTCCACCGTCGTGTCGGAGACGCCGTTGACGAAGGTTTTGGGCAGGTCATTGTGACCGGCAGCAGGATCAAAGATATCGCGATTTTCCCACATGATGCCGCCGGTAATCTCCGGATGGGGGCCTGATCGTTTGACGTGGGAGCCGGTGGTGCCGCCAACCTTGCCGGCATCACTTTTGGCCGGGTCGAAAAAGTAGGGGCCGGTGGCCCGGGAAGCGTCCGCATCCAGCGGGCGCTTGAAAGCGCCGCCGTTGTTGTAGGCGGCTCCGCCGAACACGAGCAGCCGATCGGCGATGGGCGCGAAGACGGTATTGTCATAGGTATGGGCCGACGCCGGCGCCGCGTCGTGGCCGTCAATGGCCATGTAGTTGCCGTGCTCGTCCTGACTGATTTCG
>JASBTO010000149.1 GCA_030148365.1 Kangiellaceae bacterium | reverse complement strand
CGGCATTGATCTCAACCGCACGGTCAATAAAATACCATTCCGCATACAGTTCCCTGGTCTGCCTGACAATCAACAGGCGACCATCCTGGGCATCAAAACTGATGGCTTTGGCTTGCGAGCGTGCCATGGCTTTCTTCGCCGTCAGGGTTCCGGGCCAGGGAATTTTCTGTTTTATTTCGAATCGCTGGTTCAGGCCCTGTCCGGGATAGTCCCAGGTGCGCGGCGCCATTGCATAGCTTACTACCGGATCGTCCAGAGAGCCTGCCGACTGCGCCCTGAAACGGGTCGCATTGGCAGCCTCCTGCAACGCCTGCAGACCGGGATTGGCGGCAAGAACCTGGCGGACCAGAACCTCAATGGTCAGCAACTGGTCTGCTTCAGTACGGGCTTCGCCCGATGCTTCGGCGTGAGCAGGAGAGATTGTGAGTAACATCGCGGTCAGCGCCGCGAAAATTGCTTTGGACCAGGCTTTCATCGCCTTCTCCTATCAGGTTTTATTCAGACAAAGGTGTGTCGCGCAGCCGGGCTGCGCCCTTGGCAAGAAAGGTAAAACCTAGATTCGGAGTCGGCCGGTCGAGAGCCAGATGAGAGCGCCGGACGGCACCCGTTCAGAGGAATCCCGCAAAAATTTGTCAAGTCGAAGCCCGGGCGGTTCCGGGGGCTTGATGGTAGACCGGAGCAGGAACAACGGAGCCTGGTCCGGCGCCGCGTTAGCCGCCAGCAGACCCACGCTCTGGTCTGGCTGGGCGGCCTTGAAGGACACTTGCTGGCTGAATTCGCAGCAGGCTCCAGCCTTTGAGGACATGACCATGAGTTCGCAGCAGCAGTCTTTGGCGGGCCCCTGATGCTCCATCATGGAGCAGGCAAATACCGACTGAACCTGAATTAACAAACTCAGTATCAGGAGGACGCAAAGCAGCGCCCGCATGCCTGCGGCTCCAGGTCCTTCGGGACGCCGATTACAGCGGATGGCGGTGGGGCTCGTCACAACCTGGTTTTCCTCAGCCGCAGGGCATTGCTGATCACCGATACCGAACTCGCGCTCATGGCGGCAGCCGCGAACATGGGCGACAGCAACCAGCCAAACAGCGGGAACAGAATACCGGCCGCGAGCGGCACGCCGGCCGTGTTGTAAACGAAGGCCAGGAACAGGTTTTGCCGGATATTGCGCATGGTTGATTCCGACAGTCGGCGGGCCTTGGCGATGCCGCGCAGGTCACCTTTAACCAGGGTTATACGGGCTGACTCCATGGCCACGTCGGTACCCGTCCCCATGGCGATACCGACATCTGCCTGGGCCAGAGCCGGAGCATCATTGACGCCATCGCCAGCCATGGCAACAACCTTGCCTTGCGCCTGGAGTTCGCGAACCTTGTCGTGTTTGTGTTCCGGCAAGGCGTCCGCCACAACATCATCAATACCGAGTTCCCTGGCTACGGCTGCGGCTGTCGTGGCATTGTCGCCGGTCAGCATGACAATCCTGATCCCCGCCTCGTGCAGCATCTGCACCGCCTCGCGGGTGGACTCCTTGACCGGATCGGCGACCGCCACCAGACCCGACATTTTGCCATCTATTGCCACCAGCATTACCGTCTCGCCTTTCTGCCGGCGTTGCTCCGCGGATTCGTTGAGACTCCCCGGTTGCAGATCGTTGGCGACCATCAGGGCTTGATTGCCAATCAGCACAGACTGACCTGCCACGGTTCCGGATACGCCTTTGCCGGTAATCGAGTCGAAATTGTCGGCAGTTTGCCAGGCGAGATTTCGCTGCTTTGCACCTTCGACAATTGCCTGCGCCAGAGGATGCTCGCTGGCGGCTTCGAGTGAAGCTACGACCGACAACAACGCGTCTTCGCCGATGTCGCCGAGGGTCTCCACAGCCACCAGTTTCGGTCGTCCTTCAGTCAGGGTGCCTGTCTTGTCACACAGCAGAACATCGGCTTTTTCCATGAGCTCCAGGGCTTCGGCGTCGCGGATCAGGACGCCTTCGGTGGCGCCCCGCCCAACGCCGACCATGATTGACATAGGCGTGGCGAGACCAAGCGCACAGGGACAGGCAATAATCAGCACCGAGATGGCGGCCACCAGGCCATAGGCCAGGGAAGGTTGCGGTCCCAGCCAGGCCCAGAGGCCAAACGAAACAATCGCGACCAGCACAACCGCGGGGACGAACCAGTTGGCAACCCGATCGGCGAGCCCCTGAATGGGCGCGCGGGATCGCTGGGCATTCGCCACCATTTCTACAATCCGGGACAACACCGTATCGCTGCCGACCTTATCAGCGCGCATGATCAGGGATCCGGTCTGATTAACGGTACCCCCGGTCAGGTTATCGCCGCCGGTTTTTTCCTGGGGAAGCGGCTCACCGGTGATCATGGATTCATCGACGCTGGAACGGCCTTCGACTACCGTCCCGTCCACCGGGATCTTGTCACCCGGACGGATACGAAGTTTGTCGCCCTTGTGGACCAGCTCCAGAGCGACTTCCGACTCATTGCCCTGCCCGTCAATAATTCGTGCGGTCGGCGGCGCCAGATCGAGCAAGGCTTCGAGCGCTTTTGAAGTCCGCCCCCGGGCCCTGAGTTCCATGACCTGACCGAGCAGCACCAGGGTGACGATTACCGCGGCCGCTTCAAAATAGAGAGGTACATGACCATGGTCGCTTTTGAATGCCGCGGGCACGGCATCCGGCCACAGCAACGCAAATACGGAGAAACCGAAAGCGGTTCCGGTACCTATGGCGATCAGGGTCCACATATTCGGGCTGAGATTTTTAATGGAGTTCCAGCCGCGCACAAAAAAACTGCCGCCCGCCCAGAGCACCACCGGTGCGGCGAGAAGGAGTTGCAACCAGCCAAAGCCGTTGCCGAGCCAGGCCTGGAAATTCAGTCCGGGGAGCATATCGTCCATGGCCAGCAGCAGGACCGCCGCGGACAGGGGCACCGATACCCAAAAGCGCAAGGTCATGCGGGCGAGTTCAGGATCTTCCTCATCGCCGCCTGGCTGCGTCGGCTCCAGTGCCATGCCGCATTTGGGGCAATCACCCGGCTGTTCCCGGACAATCTCGGGGTGCATGGGACAGGTATATTGTGTTTTGCGGCGAATCGGCGCGGCCGGTTCCAGTGCCATACCGCATTTGGGACAATCGCCGGGGCCATCGTTTACTACTTCCGGGTGCATCGGACAGGTATAAGTGCCCGCAGGCAAGGCTCGCGCACTGCCTTTGGCCCGAGGCTCCTGGTGGTCACAACATTCGGATTTCTTGTCCATTTCCTGGTCTCCCGATTCTTTGCTCAACCGTTTCGTGCCTTACCAGCTGCTACCGAACCCATCAATTCAGATCCTGACTCAGTTGGACCAGTGGATCTGGTTAATTTTCCAGCCTGAATCATCTTTGTGTAACACAAGCGTTTCCATGGTTTCGATATCCATTGTCTTGCCATTCATTTTGCCCCGCAGACGACTGCGTCCCATGGATACTGCCATATCCCCGACCTGACTGACCTGATGTTCCAACGGCGTGATGGTCATCTGACCCAGAAATTTCATGTCCGACCTCATGTGGTGACTGGCGTACTGATCCGCGGAGCGTTCCACGCCGCCGCCTTCGAAAATCAGCACGTCATCCGCCAGCATGCTTCGTGCAAGTTCCGCGTCGCCCGACTCCAGTGCCCGGCGAAATGCTGCAACGGCGCCGGCCGCTTCCGTATCCTGGCCGGTAAACAGAGTCGGGTCAGTTTTACCGGATGACTGATCGTCCCCATGTTCACCTGTGCCACTGCTTTCTTTTTCCTGATGGCCACCGGCTTCGTGTTGGTGTCCGCCGGTATCGTCCGCGTCCCCTTTATTTCCGGAAGCGGCCTCACCGTGGTCATGATCGTGACCGTCGCCGCTGGCCTGGGGCATAGACATCACGCCGAGACCATGGCGATAAACCAGTTCGCCGCCCTTCAATCCGGTAACCGATACCAGCACGGCCGCCAGTAGCAGCCCGGTACCGGCCACACCGTTGCGGAGACCCGGTTTCCATAAAAATATCGCGACCGCCAGCAGAAATACAGCCGCCGTGGCAAGCGCCCAGTTACGGTGATCGGTCATGGCCAAATGGGATGGCGTGTCATGGTTAACCGAATAGTATGCTTGCAGTCCGGTCGCGACTGTTGCGACAACCGCGACGGAGGCGGTGACCAGAAGCCACTTCAGGGCGTGCCTCAGAGCCGAGTCTGGCGTCGGCTTGCGGAACCAGACAATTATTTGCAGGGCTCCGGCAAGCAACAGCAAACTGACCGTGAAATGCACAAACAGCGGATGCCAGTTAGGGATAATTTCCATCATTTTCTCCTCATAATTATTTGTTGGAATTATTGCTCATTAAAACCACATGCGAATTCCCGCAACCAGTTGCGTGTCTTCGATATCCTCACCCGCGTCACCGGCAAAGTCGGCGGTATTGCCGAATTTCCTTTGCCAGTTGATGCCCACGTAAGGCGCGATCTCGCGACGAATCTCGTAGCGCAGACGCAAGCCCAGCTCCAGATCGGACAGGCCGGAACCAACGCCCGTATCAGGATCATTTCGGCCATGGAAATTGACCTCGATTTCCGGCGACAGGATCAACTTCTGGGTAAAGAGCATTTCGTACTCGGCCTCGAACCGCAGATTGGTCTGCCCCGACTCACCGATAAAGAGAGCGGTATCGACTTCAAAGAAGTAGGGCGCGAGACCCTGGAGGCCGATCACCGCCCAGCTGCGGCCCGGTTCCGGCTCAAAATCATGGCGCAGGCCGCCTTGCAGGTTCCAGTAACGGCTGATTGCCTTGCTGTAAAGCGCCTGCAATTCCAGTTCTTCCGTTTCGCCATCGACGCGTTCGGCCTCGATCTTGAACCAGAGTTTGTCGAGGTCATAACCGGCCCAGGCCTGGGCTTCCAGTATCGCCGGGTTGTCATGATCCGCGTCACGAATTTCAAGTTGATCGACAATGACCGAGCCGAGCAACGGATCGGCTTTGCCCCCCGCCCAGACAGCCATGGATGACAAGGCGAGAACCATGACCAGGGTGAATTGCCGAAACCGGGCCGCGGGCCTGTTATTTTTCAGGTACTTCATTAGCTGACGTCCTCCGTCACGCGAACTTCCCGGAACATGCCGGGCATGTGAAACATCAAATGGCAGTGGTAAGCCCAGCGGCCAGGGCTGTCCGCGGTGACCAGATAGCTGATCCTGGACCCCGGCTGCACGATGATCGTGTGTTTGCGGGGAATGTAGTCGGGATCGCCGGTTTCCAGCTCACTCCACAAGCCGTGCAGATGGATCGGGTGAGTCATCATGGTGTCATTGACCAGCACAATCCGTACCCGCTCGCCGTGTTTCAATAGCACCGGCTCGGCGTCGGCAAACTGTATGCCGTTCATCGACCACATATAGCGGTGCATATTACCGGTGAGATGAAGCTCTATTTCGCGGGTCGGCTCGCGGCGGTCGATAGTGGGGGTCAGGTTGCGGATATCGGCATAGCTAAGCACCCGGCGACCGGTACGGCGTTGATGCTCCTCCCGCAAGCCAATACCGGGATCGGCCAGCCCGGACATGGGACTTTCCGCCAGCATATCGACCCCGGGCCCGTATTCGGTTGCCGCATGCGCAATTTCACGATTACTGCCAAAGCCGGCCTTGCCAAGCTTGCCGGTATGTCCAGTCCCGACCTGGCGGATGCCGTGACCGCTGTGGTCCATGGTCTTGCCGTTATCGGCGCCGTGCATGCTGTGGTTCATGGCCTTGCCGTTATCGCCGCCGTGCTTGCTGTAGTCCATGGCCTTGCCGGTATCGGCGCCGTGCTTGCTGTGGTCCATGGCCTTGCCGTTATCGGCACCGTGCTTGCTGTGATCCTGAGGTTTTTTGGCCGACATCCCCGGCATGGCATGATCCCGGGCAGGCATGCCATGACCGGCGTGATCCATGCTCATGCCCATGTCCCGGTGGCTGAGAACCACCGGCGTGTCCATGACCGGTACCGCGGCGACCGCACGCATGTCAGACGCGAGTGTGCCCCGGGCATAACCGGACCGCTCGATATTCTGGGCAAAAATCGTGTAGGCGGCGTTGCCTTCCGGCTCGACTATCACATCGTAGGTTTCGGCCACGCCGATCCGGAACTCGTCCACGCTGACGGGCTGGATGTTCTGGCCATCGGAGGCTACCACCGTCATTTTCAGGCCGGGAATACGAATATCGAAAATGGTCATGGCCGAACCGTTGATTATCCGCAGTCGTACCTTTTCGCCGGCTTTGAACAGGGCCCGGAAATTGTCGTCCGGCGTATTGCCGTTCATCAGATAGGTATAGGTCGCGCCCGTGACATCGGAAAGATCCCGGTCGCTCATCCGCATCTCGTTCCACATGGCCCGTTCCTGCCAGGCTTCCGCCACGCCCTTTTCCCGGATATCCCGCCACAGATCAAATACGGTGCGCTCGCGGCGATTGTAGTAATCGCCCATTTTTTTCAGCTTGGCATAGATGGTTTCCGGCGCTTCGTCACTCCAGTCCGACAGCAGGATGACGTGATCCCGATCATATTCGACTGGATCTTCGCCACTGGGATCGATCACGATTGCGCCGTAGAGTCCGGTCTGTTCCTGCCAGCCCGAGTGGCTGTGATACCAATAGGTACCACTTTGCCTGACGTCAAATTCGTAGTGGTAGCTTTCACCGGGTTTGATACCGGCAAAGCTGAGGCCGGGAACGCCGTCCATATTGCTCGGCAGAATCATGCCGTGCCAGTGGATGGAACTGTCGTGGCGCAGATGATTGGTCACATTCAGGCTGACCCGGTCGCCTTCCCGCCAGCGCAAAACCGGGCCGGGAACGCTGCCGTTGATTGCGGTCGCTACCCTTTTACTACCGGTATAATTCACGGGCAGACTGCCGAGATCCAGTTGGAAGTCGGTTCCACGCAAAACTTCCGGCATCGTGCGCCGACCGGCGGCGGCCAGGCCGAGTCCGGGATTAAAGCCTAACCCGAGCAGCAAGCTGCCTCCGGCCACACCGGTTACAAAACGGCGCCGGGAAAGATCCGGTGATTTACTACTGCTTCCGGTTTTCATTGCTCACTCTCCTGCCTCGCCAGTCGCTCACTGGTGCTGGCATCAATATGCGCGTAAACCCGGCTGCTACCATCCTTGTTCAACACCAGAACATCGTAATCGTCAAAGCGATTGCCCATCACCATACCCGGGCTGCCGATGGGCATGCCGGGAACGGCAAGTCCAATCGCGCCCTTCGGTGGCGCGGCCAGAAACTGCTGGATGAGGTGCGCGGGCACATGACCCTCAAAAACATAGCCGCCCTGCTCTTCGACCGCAGTGTGACAGGACTGGTACTCGGGCCTGATGCCATGTTTTACCTTGATCGCCGCCAGCGCGTCGGTATCCTCGACTTCAGGACTGAACTGATTATCCTTGAGATGGAACACCCACTGCTCGCAGCAACCGCAAGAGGGGGATTTGTATACCGTGAGGGCATTTGGGTTTGGTTGCGTGGCCGCCTTGTCCGACGCTTCGCCGGCGTCCGGAGACTGACCAGCCTGTTGCGGACCTTCGCTACAGGCAACGAGAGCCAGGGCGCCGGTAATGGCTAAAATCAAGGTTTTGAAATACTTCATGGTAACTTCCTGATAGTGGGCAAGAGCCCGGTTTTCAATTTATCCGGAAGTCGTTCTGACTTCCGCCGACAGAGGTAAAGGGTTGATTTTTAATGAGGTACGCCGAATTTCAGGCGTACTAACCCCGTGTCAGCGGATAATGGGTGGTCGGTACAGGGATTCGGTGCGGGTGGTTACCAGATGGCCGCCATAACTGACGTCAGGGCCAGCATGCAACGTAACCAGAGAATTGGAAAAACGAACCAGCAGGCCGGTGGAACAAGCGCCGGGGCAACAGTCACAGCCGAGGCTGCACTCGTCAACCTCCATCGGACTGCTCATTTCCTTGTTTGCACAATGATTTTCGTCCATGCCACAGTCCATGCCCTGACCATGTTCCATGCCGTGCGCAGCACTGTCCTGCATACCGAGGTCGGAATACTGACAGGCTTGCACCGGCGCGAAGACGGCCTGACCGGCAAAAGCCAGCAGGAAAAACGCCATCAGAAATGTCGGCAACCGTGTTTTCACGTCTCGGGAACTCGCCTTAATTGGCATCGATAAGCGTTATAGGTTACCACATTCGCAAAAAGTTACGAAAGTGGCTAAAGTAAATGCGGAGCCTTCGCTCCGTCCGACTGGCTTTCTCCGTCTGCTGTTCACGCCACGTGAACGACGGCCGTGACATGCCCGCCTCGCTGGCGGTTCTGGTAAGAATTACGGGTTCAGACGTCGCGTCCCGGTTGACCGGGAAGTGTCCCGGGTCTGGTGTTCGCGATCAAGTGCTCCCCTCACACCAACCAGCCCGGGCACCGCCGGAATAGCGTCTTGCCAGACCTTCGTGGACCAGCAACTCAGCAAGATTATCCCCATCTATCCAGACTTCCGCCAGGATGCGAAAATACTTGCCGCGCTCGATGTCCCGGAGCTCGATGACTTTGGCGCCCCGCAATCTCGCCACGGTAAATTGTTTGGCTTTTCTCGCCGCCAACTTGGCAGCCGGACACCTCGCCCGTAACTCGGGGGCATCAACCCCTTTGACCCTGACCGGCACCCGGTGACCGACAATGTCCGGCCAGCCTTTGATATTGACGCGAAAGGTATCGGCATCATAGATAGACGTCACTTCATCCACGAGCACATTGATGCTGGCGACAGACGGCATCGCAGCGCCGGCAAGCAGCAAGGCCAGCGTTAGGCGCAACCCCGGTATTTTCATTCAATTCGTCCCCGAAAAATTTTTCATTATTGCTATCGCCCGTTTACACGGCGGACTGTTTTTGTTCTGTTGCCCATTATCAACGGTGGCAATTCAGGCTATGCTCTTTTTATAGAGAAATAATAATAACTGCAAGGGGAAGTCATGAACTACAGCGTCCTGAAAACCCGGCAACGGGAAAATCGTGAGCATTATCCCACGGCGCTTTCGCTGCGCGTACATCGGGCTCTGAGCTGGTTGAACCGGGCGGAGCAATGCGAGGCGGACGAAGACGCCCGTTTCATTTTCCTGTGGATCGCCTTCAACGCCGCCTATGCCAACGAGATAAGCGGCATGCCCGGCTTTACCGAGAAAAAAATCTTCGGTAATTTTCTGCGGCGCCTGGTCGATATGGACCACCACCAGAGTCTGTATCAACTGGTTTGGTCCGAGTTCCCCCACTCCATCCGCCTGCTACTGGACAATCGCTTTGTTTTCCAGCCTTTCTGGGATTATCACAACGGCAATATTGCAGAGCAGGAATGGCGGTCACGTTTTCAGCGCTCACGCCGATCGGCTCTCAAGGCGCTGGGTGCCAGAGATACGGCACGAGTCCTCGGCTGCATTTTCTCACGGCTCTATACGCTGCGAAATCAGTTGATCCACGGCGGCTCGTCCTGGAACAGCAAGGTCAATCGGGAGCAGGTCAGGGATGGCGCGGATCTGCTGGGTAAACTGGTACCCGTCGTCATTGATATCATGATGGCCCACCCGCAGGCGGTCTGGGGCGATCCCTGCTACCCGGTCGTGGACTGACCGTCTAGACGACCTTGCGCGGCAGCAGTCGGTTCAGGGTCTGGGCGGCCGCGACCATGCCGAAGGTCGCCGTCACCTGGGTGCAGGCGCCCATGCCCACATCGCACGCAAGGCGCAAGGCCCGGTCACTGTCCGGTTTCTGCTGACTGACGCCGCCTTCCGGGTGGGGGTAGACCTGCTGCTCCGTGGAATAGATACAGGGGACGCCGTAACGTCGCCTGGGATTGCGGGAAAACCCGTAGCGATGGCGCAGCGTCGAACGGGTACGGGCGAGCAACGGATCATTGAAGGTCGTGTTCAAGTCCCCGACCCGGATGGCGAGAGGGTCCACCTGACCGCCGGCGCCGCCGATAGCGATGACCCGCTGCTTGCGGCGGCTGCAATGATTGATCAGTGCGGCTTTGGTGCGGGCACTGTCGATAGCGTCAATCACGGTCTGGAAATCCGGATCGATATATTGGTCGAGATTTTCCGGGCTCAGCAAATCTTCAATTACCGTCACCCGGCAGTCGGGATTGATACCCGCTATCCGCCCGGCCAGCACTTCCCCCTTGCCGAGGCCGATAGTATCGGTCAGCGCCGGCAGTTGGCGGTTGATATTGGTCTTGGTGAATTCATCGGGGTCAATCAGGGTCAGGTGACCGACGCCGCTGCGCGCCAGGGCTTCTGCCACCCAGGAGCCGACACCGCCCACCCCCACCACGCACAGGTTGAGACGTGGCAAAATTTCGGCCGCGCCATTCCCGTAAAGGCGCAGGATGCCGCCAAATCTTTGCTGGAATTCACTGTCGGCCATGGCCACGGGAGGTCTTTGACGAGAATGGGCGCATTATAAACAGGTCCTTGCGGCCAGCCAAAGAGCAGATCGCAAAAAGGCCGGGCCTTTGTGAGCCGTACAACCCGCTGGCGCGATGAGAGAACATTCCGGGTTGGCAGTCCCCGCCGAGCGCCTTCTCCGGTTAACGGCCTCGGGGCATACTCCGGTTATTCCATTTTTGCGTCTAACCCCATCATGAACAAAAAACTGACAAGCAGCGGCCTGTGCCTGTTTCTGCTCCGGGGTTGCAAAGGCGCCGAACCCGAGCGGAAGCAACTGAGCGAGTACAGGGAAAAGCAGTTACAGAAAGCGCGCCAGGTGGAAGACACCCTGAAAGATCGGGTCGCCCGACTGACGAAGATACCGCCCCGGAACCCTGACCCTGGCGGCAGCGCGCCGCCAGGCAGGTGACGACGCGCAGCCAACCTCAGACTCCTACCGGGATGTCTGCTCGCCGAGCAGAAACTCCTTCATGAAGATCACGACTACCTGCTGGTAAATATCCCGATTTTCCTTTTTCCGGTAGCCATGCCCCTCGTTGAGGGCGTTCATGTACCAGACCTGCCTGCCCTGCTCCCGCAGCGCCTCGACGATCTGCTCGGCCTCGGTGACCGGGACCCTGGGATCATTCTGGCCCTGCACGACCAGCATGGGGACGGTGATTTTGTCGACATGCCGGTTCGGGCTGATCGACTCCAGATGTTTGCGCATGGCTTCGTCGCGCTCGTCACCGTACTCCGCGCGGCGCAAATCGCGGCGGTAATCCTTGGTGTTTTTCAGGAAGGTGACAAAGTTGCTAATGCCGACAATATCAACGGCCGCTTTCAGCCGGTCACTGTAGTGCACCGCGCTGGCCAGCACCATGTAACCGCCATAGCTGCCGCCAAATACCGCGACCCGGTTTTGGTCGAGTTCCGGTTGCGTAGCAATCCAGTCGAGCAGGGCGCCGATATCCTTGACCGAATCTTCCCGCTTGAAGCCGTTGTCGAGACCGACATAATTCCGGCCGTAACCCGCGGAGCCGCGCACATTGGGCGCTATCACCGCCGCGCCGAGCTCTTTTAACCAGAGCTGATAGGTACTGCTGAACGAAGGCCGGTACTGGCCTTCAGGGCCGCCGTGAATGGAGATAATCACGGGGAAGGGTCCCGGGCCTTCCGGCTTGTAGACAAAAGCGGGGATCTCCCGGGCCTTGCCGTCTACCTTGTCAAAGGTCGGATAATGGACCAGTTCCGGCTCCACGAAAGTGTCTGTGTCCAGGCCGCCAACTTCGCTGTGCGTCCACCGGGTCAGTTCGCCCCCGTCAAGATCATCCTTGCCCAGTGACAGTACAAAGGTGTCGCTCGGCGTCCTGGCGGTATTCAGGGTCAAGGCCAGGCGCTGACCGTCCGGGCTGAATTCCAGACCACCCACCAGACCGACGGGTAAGCCCTCGACCTTGCGGTAGGCAAAACTCTCGGGGTTGAACAGATAGACCTGGCTGA
>JASBTO010000146.1 GCA_030148365.1 Kangiellaceae bacterium | reverse complement strand
CTGGCTGCTGCTGGGACTCTGGATCACCCGCAAGCACCTGGCGCGTATGGAGTGTGTGCTGACCAATCGCAACTTGCGAGTCAAGAAGGGCGTGTTTGTGCGCACCGAAAAAACCATACCGCTGGAAAAGATAACGGATCTCGGCATGGTGCAGGGGCCACTGATGCGCTATTTCGATCTGAAAAAACTCAGTGTGGAAACCGCGGGCCAGTCCGGTACCGGAGCCTTGGTGAGTCTGATCGGGGTGGTCGAGCCTGACGAATTCCGTGAAGCGGTGCTGGAGCAGCGTGACCGGATGAGTCATGCATCGGCTGCCAACCAGGACAGCCCGCAGGATATCCCCGCATCGACCGAGCGCCTGCTTGCGGATATCCACAGTGCGCTTTTGCGTATCGAAGAAAAACTGCCGGCCCGATCACAGAATCCGGGCGGATAAGGATCCTGTAAAACGATACTTTTCCGGCGCTTGGGGCCGAGGTCGGCGGGTCGTTGTGATTACGAATCATTTTGCGAATAATGCGCACTCGGAAACTTTCGGGAAACTGTGACCCAATTCGATGGAGCCCTTGGTGAAATAGGAATATCATGAGTCCGTAAAACTCGCTGCGCAATTTCAGAAAGGGATGACAGAAATATATGGGCGCCAACACTCCCGATGTACCCAAAAATGTCAAGATAGTCCCCGTTGGGGCATTCACCCAGGTTTCTCCCCATGGCGAACTCGACTTCGAGACGAGCCGCGATCTGTTGAATCGCCTGGTATTCTCCAAAGACGCGCCGGACCGGATCATGATCGATCTTCGCGATGCCGACTGGCAGGTAATGCGGGATGCCGATTTGTTCAAACTGATCGATATATGCACGGCGGAACCTTGCGCGCTGTCCAAGCACATTGTGTTTCTTGATGGCGAAAACAGTAACTTCTCGAATGGAGAGTTTTTTGAATTACTGGCCCGGCACAAGGGCCTGAAATTCCGATCCTGCACGGACTTTGAAAAAGCGGTGGAAATATTACATCAGATGTAAAGTGCAGGGCAGCGGCAAGGCCCTCGCACATTCCGATGAACCTTTTCGATCAGGCTACGCCACCGACCGTTTCAGGTTGCTCGTTAAGCCAGGCGAAGATTTCATCCGGCGGCAGAGGTTTGCTGAACAAAAATCCCTGAGCCATGTTGCATTGATAGGATTTCAGCAGTGACCAGCATTGCATCGTCTCGACGCCTTCAGCGATCACTTCCAGCCCCATGTTATGGCCAAGTTCAATGGTCGAGCGGACGATAATCTGATCGTCGGGATTGTCCGACATATTGGTCACGAAAGACTTGTCTATTTTGAGCTCGTCAACCGGTAACCGTTTTAGCTGCGCCAGTGAGGCATGACCGGTGCCGAAATCATCGATGGCCAGTCGCAATCCGAGATCCTTGAGTTTCTGCAATACGAAGCCGGCTTGCCGGGCATCCATCATGATGGCGCTTTCGGTGATTTCGATAGTCAGGTTTTCCGACGTCAGACCGCGGCTCGCCAACAGCGCTTCGATGGTTTCGGGTAAATCGGCATCCATCAGATCCAGTGCGGAAAGGTTGACCGCAACATTCACTTCCAGGCCCTGACTTTTCCAACTGACAATTTGCTCGACCACTTCTCTCAGAACCCATTCCGTTAACGGGCGGATATTGCCGGCTTTCTCTGCCAGTGCAATAAATTCATCCGGCGGGATCATGCCCCGTTCCGGATGTTGCCATCGAACCAGTGCTTCAACCCGGGGCAAGGTCTCTTCCGTTGAATCAAATAATAGCTTTGGCTGATAGTGCACGAACAGGTGATCTTCACGGATGGCCTGATGTAAGTCGTTGACCAGCGCCAGCTTGCGAAGATGCTCTTCTTCCTGGCCGGACTGGTAAATTGCCCACCGGGACAGGGCATCCTTGGCGTCGTACATGGCGATATCGGCCCGCCGCAGCAGGTCTTCAATGTTTTTGCCGTGTTCGTCGTAGATAGACATGCCCAGGCAAACTTCCATATGGATATTGATATCGTCAATGATGAAGGGTTTTTCCAGTTCTTCCTGAAACCGGCGGATGATCACTTTGGCCGCTTCAGTATCCTCAATCTCCGCTATCAGCAGGAATTCATCCCCGCCGAGACGGGCCACCGTATCTTTCTCTCTGGAGCAATAAGTCAGTCGGCGGGCGGTTTCAATCAGGACCTGATCACCAATCTGGTGACCCAGGGTGTCATTGATTTCCTTGAACCGGTTCAGATCCATCAGCAAGACGGCAAAGGAAGTGTCGGTAGCCGATGCATGCTCGATGGCTTTTGTCAGTTGCCGATCAACCGCGGCGCGGTTCGGCAGGCCGGTGAGGGCGTCATGGCTGGATTGGTACAGGATGCGATCTTCCCGTTCGGCAATGCCATCCTGCATGCCGTTCAGGGTTTTTGCCAGTTCACCCAGGTCATCCTTCCGATCGAGCCGGATAGCTTCGTCATAATGCCCCTGCTGAATGCGACGGGCGGCGTTGACCAGGATCTGGACCGGCTGGGTGATACCCCGCGACAGGGCGATGGCGAGTAACACCGAACTGACAATGGTGACCAGAAAAATGGTGAAGAGTTGAAACTTGAGTTCGTTGTAGGGCGCCATGGCCGAAGTAACGGACGTTTGCAGTACCGCTTTCAGGTCGATATTGGTCCGGCTGAAGGATTTGACCGTAGTAATATATTCCTCATCGCCGAGCAATACTTGCCAGATGGCGCTTGCGGGACCATCGGTTTTCCATCCCGCCCGAGCGGTTTGCCGCAATTGGGTGCGCGCCTCTTCGGGCAGGGTCGAGGCGACAAGTTCGAGGTTGGCGCTGTCGCCTTTGAAGAAAGTGACCTCCAACGAGGTCAACGAACGGATGTCCCGGGCGAGGGCGTCATCAATTTCGAAGCCGAGGGAGACCCAGCCGATCCATTTGGGCGAAAAAATCGGCGACAGGGTGACCTGGTAGGCATGCTCGTCGAGGGTGACGTAGGAAGACGCCATCAGTTCTTCAGAAACGTACTGGTTATAAGCGGGTTCCGGTGCCTCGGTTTCGGCAGCCTCCCCGGTAATGGTTTGTTCGGTGATCGTTGGTTCTTCGGCAAGCGGCTCTGCCACAGACTGCTTCGTCGCCGCCACTTCCGTATCCGTTTTACCGGCAGGGGTCTTTTCGGCCGTCGGATCGAGCAGGCCCGTAAAGGGAAAGATGAAGGATTTTCGCGCCTCGTCGCCGGTGCCGATGGTGGCAATGGTGCGATTCTGGCGGTCGATCAGCATGGTCAGGTCGGCATTGACCCGTGCGCCATGATTGGCCAGCAACGAATCCAGCGTGGCACCGTCATTGACGGCGACGGCCTTTTTGAAACTGTCGTCCTGACTGAGCACATTGACGGAAGCGGCGAGGCGTTCTCCGCGACTCTGCAGCAGCCGGGAGAATACCCGTTGACCCAGTTGCAACTCCTGGGCTGCCGACTGCATGACATTTTCGCGGGTGGTTTCGAGCACGGCGACGAAAATGGAAATCTGGGCGATAACAATGATCGACAGGAAGACCAGGAGTACGCGGTGACGGTAACTACGACCCATGTCGGCATCTCCCTTTTTTTTGCGGGACATGAGCCGGAGTAGGGGCGGGTTGCAGAAAAGCTCTCGAACTATTGGCAATAAACCGGTGTGCCTGCATCCCTCCGGCGAGGGCCAGGCGTCGGGACAAGCCCGGTAAACTACAGCAATCAGTCAGCCGCAGTCCACGGACATGCTTCCACCGCTTTGGTTGCAAGTTCTTGTCAGACAAGTACGAGAATCCCCAATTTTTACGATTTTTACACCTTCTGCGGGCGTTAAGCTCTTTTGCTTATGGGCTTTAACCTACGCGAAAAGCAACGAGGGTTCAATATCGGCCACATCCGGTCGGTAGCGGCTCACACCGGAGCAGCCCCCGGGCAAGTGGCGGCTTTGAAAGTGAAAATGGCGGAGCGCATAATAACCGGGAGACAAAACCGGCTTACGTTAACGCCGACAAGGCGATCGGATCCAGTGGATGGAACTGTAATGGGACCCATATTTATCAGCTATCGGCGGGAAGATGCGGCGGCCTATGCCGGACGCCTTTATGATCGGCTGAGCGCGGAGTTCGGCGCCGACCAGGTTTTTATTGATATCGACAAGCTGGAGCCCGGCCAGAATTTCGCTGAAGTGATCCGGGAGCAGGTCGGCCGCTGCGAAACGCTGATCGCCCTGATCGGGCCCCGTTGGTTGAGTAGCGTCAACAGTGCCGGGGAGCCCCGACTGCAGGACCCGCAAGATTTTGTCCGCCTCGAAATCGCCGCCGCCCTGGCTCGGGATGTCCGGGTGGTTCCGGTGCTGGTCGGGGACGCGACCATGCCGTCAGCGGGGGAGTTGCCGCCGGATCTTGCGGACTTGCCGCTGCGCCATGCCCATGAAATCCGCCACAGCCATTTCCATAACGACACCAGTGATCTGATTGAAGCTCTGCAAGTCTCAAGGCCGGGGCGCAATCGCTCCGGGTCGGCCGGCAAACCCCTGTGGCGCCGACGCGGGTTTACCTGGCTGGCGTTGGTTTCGGTGTTCCTGCTGGCTTTGTTGGCACTGGTCTGGGCCGGCAACCCTTTCGGCAAGACCGAAAATCCCCCCGAGATCAGCGGCCGCTGGTCGGTGGCCGCAACCACGTCCAATGGCCAGACATTCAAAATGGCCTTCAATTTCCGGCAAACCGGCGACAAGGTCTTCGGCAAAGTGGTGTTCCCGGTGGCCACAGCCGGCGTACTCGATGGCACCATTACCGGAAGCCGACTTTCCTTTCACACCTGGCATCAACTCGACGAGCAAAAGCACAGAACAGAATTTGTCGGCGAAATCAAAGACCAGGTAATTGAGATGGACATGCAGACCGAACAGGATTTCTACAAGCTGGTCGCCCGGCGGGAGCAGGAGTAGGGCTCGGCGACCCACCGCATTTCACGACAACGGAAAAGGAGAGCAACTCATGGACAGCAACCTGGACGCGCGCGTCTACCTGATCCTGATGGCGGCCAGGATGGTCGGCGATTATGTCTATTCCTGGGGCGGCGAGGAAATCGACGAAGGCGGTTTTGATTGCAGCGGCTTTACTTCCGTGGTGCTGATGCAGACCGCCCGCGCCTGGCCAAAGCTGTACACCGGGGGTCGAAACACCGCGAACGGCCTTTATGAGTATTTTGACCAAAGAGATTGCCCGGACATCGACCAGGTGGAAGACCTGCTGCCCGGCTGTCTGGTTTTTTACCGCCGTCCCGGCAAGCGGATACACCATATCGCCCTGCACACCACGACAGTGCCGACCATCACTCTCAAGAGTGGCAACTCGCTTGAAGTCGGGCCCATCGCGCTTGAATCCGGTGGCGGCGACAGCAGTTGTACGTCTCCCCGTGCGGCCCTGCGGCGCAGCGCCGGGGTCAGGATCACCGCCAGCGATTATCAGCGCAGCGGCGTGGAATGGGTGGCAAAAGACCCGTTTCTTTTACTTTCCAGGGCATAATCGCGCGATTAACCCCGGGACTGAGAACTGAATCACGTTTTTCAGGGGGAGAGGCAGTATGCTCGGAGAGGAATGGCCGTGATATTCAGGATGAAATCCTGGCTTTTCTGAAGGACATCCCGTCAGACGGGGGACTCCGGAAGCACGGCTTTGTAAATTCGGCGTTCAGTGACGCACTTGCTGACAGACCGGATGACCACTTATGGAGGAGAGACCATGAGCCGTGGCAAAGGTATATCGTCGGCCTTGAAACCGATAATCTACAGCGTTCTTGCACTAATCCTTATCCCCTTTCCCGCCCAGGCTGCAGAGCCCGACGATGACGAAGTTGAAAAGGTCACCGTCACCGGCAGCCGCATCCGCAAGGCAGACATCGAGAAACAATCCCCGATCACGATCCTCGATCGGGAAGACATTGAACGCACCGGCCTGAAATCCGTCGGTGATATCCTGCAGCAACTGCCGGTCTCCGGCTCTGCTCTCAACACCCGCTTCAACAGCAGCGGCAACTTCGGCTTTCCGCCCGATGGTGGCGGTATCGGGGCCGGCGCCGCAGAGGTGGACCTGCGCCACCTCGGCTCGAACCGGGTCCTGGTGCTGGTCGATGGCGTGCGCTGGGTGAACGGTTCATCGGCGAGCGGAGTCGCCAATGCGGTGGATCTCAATACCATCCCGGTCAGCGTCATCGAGCGGGTTGAAGTCCTTGAAGACGGCGCCTCTTCCATCTACGGCTCCGATGCCATTGCCGGTGTGGTCAACATCATCACCCGCAAGGATTATTCCGGCTTCGAGATCAATGCCTATGGCGGCCAGTTTGACGAAGGCGACGGTGAAACGGCGTCTTTCGACATCTCCTTCGGCGCCGTCGGTGACAAGCACAGCGTCTTTTTCAATGTCAGCCACACCGATCAGGATGGAGTCAGCGCCGCGGATCGCAGCCTGGCCCGTTTCCCGGTACCCGGCACCGGCGTCACCCACGGCAGCTCCGGTACGCCCCAGGGCCGGTTCCTGTTTCTCGGCAACGACAATGACGGTGACGGCAGTCCCGATGTGGTCGACGTGACCATCAACGATGGCGTCACCGGCATTCCGGTTTTCGACCCGAACAACCCCGGTGGTGCCGATTTCCACAGTTTTACCGACAATGATCGGTTCAATTTCTCGCCCTTCAACCTGTATGTGACCCCGAGCCAGCGCACCAGTCTTTACGGGCAGGCGCAGTATGAATTCGCCAACAATCTCCGGGTTTACGCCAAGGCCCTGTTCAACAACCGCCAGTCCCGTAACCAGGCCGCGCCCGAGCCGATCTTTATCGGACCGGATGCCGGTACCGGAGGACTTGCGGATACCGTCGGCATCCATGAAACCAATCCTTTCAATCCCTTCGGCATGACCCTGGATGAAAACAACCTGATCTTTATCGGTCGGCGGCCACTGGAAGGCGGGCCACGGATTTTCCGTCAGGATGTCGATACCCAGTATCTCGGTATGGGCCTGCAGGGTGAGTTCTATGCCGGCAACCGGGACTTTTTCTGGGATATCAATGCTTCCTGGGGCAAGAACCGCGCCGATCAGATCAAGACCGGCGGTTACAACATCCGCCATATCAAGAATGCGCTTGGCCCTCTGGACGAATGTCTCGCGATTCCCGGCTGTGTGCCTCTTAATCTGACCGGTGGCCAGGGCAACGGCAGCGGTACCATCACGCCGGAGATGCTCAATTACATCCAGTTCGTGCAAAAGGATGTCAGCGAGAACAAAATCCGCACCCTGTCCGCCAACATTACCGGTGAGTTGTTTCAACTGCCCGCCGGACCCCTGGCGTTTGCAGCCGGTGCCGAGACCCGGGAACTGGAAGGCTTCTTCCAGCCGGATGCGGTGGTGGTGGCCGGCGACAGTAATGGTGTGCCGTCATTGCCGACCAGCGGTGATTATGACGTCGATGAATACTATGCCGAGTTGAACGTGCCGCTGCTCTCGGACGTGCCCTTCGTGCAGCAACTGGAGGTCAGCGCCGCGATGCGCCTCTCCGATTACAGCACCTTCGGTAACGAGACCACCAGCAAGTTCGGCATACTCTGGCGGGTCACCGATGATCTGTTGTTGCGCGGTACCGTGGCGGAAGGCTTCCGGGCGCCGAGTATCGGTGAACTGTTTGCCTCTGCCTCCCGGTTTGACGCGACGATTGCCGATCTGTGTAGCGAATACCAGACCTCGGGCGTGTCCTCGACCATCATCGCCAATTGTATGGCTCTCGGTGTGCCGGATACCTTTACCCAGACCAGCGGCCAGATCAGCGTCACCACCGGCGGTAATCAGGACCTGGAGCCGGAAACCGCCGACTCCATCACCTACGGCCTGGTCTACAGCCCCCAGTGGGTCACCGGTTATAACCACGTGGACCGGTTTGATCTGGAGATTACCGCCTACGAGCATGAGGTCGATGATGCGATACAGGCGATTGATGCCCAGACCCAGCTCAACGAGTGTATCCGGACCCTGGATCCGGTCTTCTGCGGCGGTATCAGCCGTGCAGCAACCGGCGGCATCAACGGCTTTAACAACCGGCTGACCAATATCGGTAAAATCGAGACCTCCGGCTACGACATCAACATGAACTACGCGACGCCCGACTATAACTGGGGCAGACTCTCGGTGATCTGGCGCAACAGCTTCGTGGACGATTACTCCGAGACCGCCCTCGGCCAGAAGACCAGCCTCGAAGGGATCGAGCGCAATGACACCGGCATCCCGGAGTTTCAGTCACAATTCATCGTGAGCTGGACCAAAGCCAATTGGGACGTCGCCTGGAGCATTCGCTACATCGACGAGCTGGAAGAGTCCTGCAGTGACTTCAAGGACGGCTCCCCCGTCAGCCTGGCGGCCCTCGGCCTGTGCTCCGATCCCAACTTTGCCGATGAATCCCTGTCCACCAATACCCTGGATGCCACCATGTACCACTATGTACAGGTCGGCTGGCGGCCCCAGTGGAATGATCTGGACATCGAATTGACTGCGGGCATCAACAACGTCTTCGACGAAGATCCGCCCGCGTGTACTTCCTGTTCTCTCAATGGTTACGACCCGTCCGTCTACGAGCCGCAAGGCCAGTTCGGATATATCGCCGCGTCGATTAAATGGTGAGGTCATAACCCGGTTGTCAGTGGGGGCTTCGGCCCCCTTTTTTTGGTTTATCGTCGAGCACCGGGGAAAGCACCGGCCTCTGCATCTTCACCACGTGTCTACAGGGTCAGGTACCGCCTGTGAGATGGATCCCCGTTTTCACGGGAACGACTTAACTTTAAACATTACCGTAGCCCGGATGCAGCGAAGCGGAATCCGGGTTGGTCAAAAGCTCCCCCGGGTCCCATTCCATTAGAGCGGGGCCTCCCTCGGCCAGCCCACGTTGACAGCTCTGGCAACTCCCGGGTTAATCGACGATGAGCACTTTTTTAGTGCACGCGCAGGGCGCGGCAGGTCCCCAAAGCCGAGACTGGTGTGACCAGCACCGGGTACGGAAGCCAATCCCGGTTAATACTTGAACAAAAACCGCAATTGCTGGCATTATCACCAAGGAAAGCGATACCTATAAAAACAACAAATAATAATAATCAGTAAATACAACAAGTTATAAAAAACCGAGTAGATCTCATTCGTTGCCAGGATGTGGCAATCCCGTAATCGGGCAGAGGCGGCCGGTCGGCTGAAAAACTAATAACCGAGAAATCGGACTGGATTGGAAGCAAATCAATGACTCAGTTGACTACCGATATCGCCATTATTGGGGGTGGCGTGTCCGGCGTGTACGCCGGTTATCGTTTGCGCAAGCAGCAGAATCCCGAAACCGTCAGTGTCTTTGAAGCCAGCAAGCGGATTGGCGGACGACTCTGGTCCGAGCGCCTGCCCGGCGTCGAAGATGTCCCCGCCGAACTGGGCGGCATGTTCTTCAGTGATATTCACACCCACGTCTATCCCCTGATCCAGGACGAGCTCGGTCTGGAATCGGTGAAGATCAACTACAAGCCCTACAGGTACTTTCTGCGCAAACACAGCATCGCCCCGGGCGACTTTACCAACGGCACGGAGCTGCCGTATTTTCTCGAGGATTCCGAGAAGGGCAAACAGCCGGTCACCATCCTGATTGGCGCGGTCCTGAAACTGGTCCCCGAGTTGACCCAATACCTGCCACTGAAACCCGAAGACTTCGGTACTGTCCGCGAGTTATTGCGGAACTACAAAATTGATGACACGCCCCTGTATTGTCACGGATTCTGGAACCTGCTCACCGACGTTATTTCCGACGAAGCCTACGAGATGGTCCGGGCCGGTAGCGGCGCCATCTCGCTGACCGAAAACTCCAATGCCT
>JASBTO010000134.1 GCA_030148365.1 Kangiellaceae bacterium | reverse complement strand
AGCCAGTGATGGGCATCCTGCAGGTACTCTTTCGGGACAAACCTGAGCAGCTTGTCCTCGACTTCCCGGACATTCTTGCCGGGCGCGATGCGGGTGCGGTTGGAGACCCGGAAGATATGGGTGTCGACGGCCATGGTGGGTTGGCCGAAGGCGGTATTGAGCACCACGTTGGCAGTTTTGCGGCCGACGCCGGGCAGGGCTTCGAGAGCGGCGCGATCAGCGGGAACTTCCGAGTCGTGCTTTTCGATCAGCAGGTTGCAGGCCTTGATGATATTGGCGGCTTTGCTGTTGAAGAGCCCGATGGTCTTGATGTACTGCTTGAGGCCTTCCTCGCCGAGGGCGGCGATGGCCTCCGGTGTATTGGCGACCGGGAACAGTTTGCGGGTCGCCTTGTTGACTCCGACATCCGTGGCTTGAGCCGAGAGGGTTACGGCAACCAGCAATTCGAAGGCATTGGCGTACTCGAGTTCGGTCGTGGGTTCGGGGTTATGGGCCTTGAGGCGCTCGAAAATCTGACGTCTTTTGTCTTTATTCATAATCAGGCTGCGGGCTCGGCGGCGACGGTACGGGAGGGACGGGTCTTGGCCTGGCGACGGGCATCAATGACATTCTTGCCGGCGATCAGCAGACCCAGGCCGACAAAGGCACCGGGTGGCAGAATGGCAAACAGGAATTTCTGATCCGTCAGGTAAAAGGACAGGGTCAGGTTTTTGGCCCAGTCGCCGAGCAGCAGCTCGGCGCCATAGAAGAGGGTGCCCTGGCCGATGATTTCCCGCAGCGCACCGAGGGTCGCGAGCACGGCGGTGAAACCAAGGCCCTGCATCAGGCCGTCGACAAAAGAGGGGATCACCGGCTGTTTCGAGGCGAAGGCTTCGGCGCGACCGATAATCGCGCAGTTGGTGACGATCAGGGGGATGAAAATTCCGAGGGTCAGGTACAACTCGTAGGTGTAGGCGTGCATCAGCAAGCCGACGTTGGTCACGAAAGAGGCGATCATCATCACGAAGATCGGGATGCGGATATCCCGGGGGATGTATTTGCGCACCAGGGAGATCGAGGTGTTGGAGCCGGCCAGCACCCAGGTGGTCGCGATGCCCATGCCGAGACCGTTGATGAACGTGTTGCTGACCGCGAGCAGGGGACAAAGGCCCAGTAATTGTACGAGGGCCGGATTGTTGTTCCAGAGTCCGTCACGGGTGATGGTGCCGTAACCAGGCAATTCAGGGCTCATTGGTGTCTGCTCCGCAGGTATTTGGCGCCTCGAAAAGCGCGGACTTGTTCTCGCCGAAATACTCCAGAACCCGGGCCACGCGGCCTACGACGGCCCGCGGGGTAATGGTGGCGCCGGTAAAGGCGTCAAAGGCGCCACCATCCTTTCTGACTTGCCAGCGCGCCGCGTCGGGATTGTCGAGGCTGAGGCCCTCGAATTGCAGGATCCAGTCGCTCTTGCGGGTCTCGATCTGATCGCCGAGGCCCGGGGTCTCCTTGTGATCCGAGACGCGGACGCCGGCCAGGGTTTCGTCGGCATAGATACCGATGACCAGGCGAATACTGCCGGAATAGCCGTTCGGGGCGACGGCCTCCAGAATGACCGCAACGGGCTCGCCGTCCTCGCGCATGCGATAGACCCGCACCGGCGTGCGGGACCCGAGAAACTCCTCATTTTGGACCAGGGCGCAGTCCGCCTGCACATCATTATTGTATTCCCCCGGCGGCACCAGCTCGTTCAGGGTGCGCCCGAGGGCGGCTTCCATGGAGCCCTGGATACGTTCCCGGGTCAGCATCCAGGTGGTCGCAATCAGACCCACGCAGACCAAGGCAAAGCCCGCCAGCAGGGCGCCGTTCTTGCTGATTGAGCCCAGCAGCATCAGGATTTCTCCCCAAACTTTTTGTGACCGGCCTTTTTGTGACCGGACTTTTGATGGCCGTAAACTCTCGGCCGCGTGTAGTAGTCGATGGTCGGCACCGCCATATTGAACAGCAGCACCGCGAAAGCGACGGCATCGGGGTAGCCGCCGAAAGTGCGGATCAGGATGGTCAGCGCACCGATCCCGAGACCGAAAATCCAGCGGCCCTTGCGGGTGGTGGCGGCGGTGATTGGATCGGTGGCAATAAAGAAGGCGCCGAGCATGGTTGCGCCGCTCAGCAAATGCAACAGCGGCGACGCGAAGGCATCGGTATCGACGCCCCACAGCAAGGCCGCCATGACGGTGATGCCGATCAGCATGGCGAGGCTGATCCGCCAGCTGATGATCTTTTTGAAAGCCAGTAACAGGCCGCCCGCCAGAAAGCCGAGATTGACCCACTGCCAGCCGACACCAGCCAGCCCGCCGTACACCGGGCTGTCGAGAATTTCTTCAGTGCGAAAGCCAAGACCCTGGTTGGTCTTGAAATGATCGAGGGGCGTGGCCATGGTAAAGCCGTCGAGCCCGGCGCGGATCTGCTCGATGGTCTCGCCGGCGGGGCCGCTGCCGGTAAAGATAAAATGCAGGGTTTCCCACAGGCTTGCCGGATTGGCGGCGAGGGACTGGGGCGGCAGCCAGGCGGTCATCTGTGCGGGAAAGGAGATCAATAACAGCACATAACCGACCATGGCCGGATTGAACGGGTTGAAGCCGAGACCGCCAAACAGGTGCTTGGCAAAGACAATGGCAAAGCCGATCCCGAGTATGGTCATCCACCAGGGCAGCAGCGGCGGCAGGCTCAGGCCCAGCAACACGGCCGTCACCAGCGCGCTGTAATCCAGCAGCGTCGCCTTGATCGGACGGTCCCGGAGCCACAGTATGAGCGCCTCGAACGCAAGGGCAAATCCGGCGCACAGCAGCAAATTGATGAGTACGCCCCAGCCGAAAAACACGAACAGCGCAAGCGCTCCGGGCAGGGTCGCGAGCAGCACCCATTGCATGAGCCGGCTGACGGGCATGCGGTCCTGGGTATGGGGGGATGATTGCAATGGCATGGGCGTCAGGATTCCTTGTCCGCACCGGGCGCCGGACTGGCCGGGTCCTGTTGTCGGGCTTTTTTGGCTTCGACCCGTTTCAGAGCGGCTTCAATGGAGGCTTTTTTCTCGTCAAGTTCGCCCTTGTCCCGGGCCTGTTTCAGGCGCGCTTCCTGGGCTTTTTTGTGACGCTCCTTGCGTTCCTGCTTGAGTCGCTCGAGACGCTGGTTGCGGGCGTCAAAGCGCTCCTTGGCGTGATCCGCCTTGAGTCGATCGAGAAACCGGGTCCGGATCTCTGATTTGGCATAGCGGTAGTAGTGCACCAGGGGAATATCGCTCGGGCAGACGTAGGCGCAGGCGCCGCATTCAATGCAGTCCATCAGCCGGTGCTCCTCGGCCTTGTCGAATTCCCCGGCGCGGGCGAACCAGTAGAGTTGCTGGGGCAGCAGGGAGGCCGGGCAAACATTGGCGCAGGCGCCGCAGCGGATGCAGGGCAGTTCGACCCCTTGCCGGGGCAATTCACCGGGTGCCGGCGCGAGCAGACAGTTGGTCGCCTTGATGACGGGCATGGCCGGATCCTCGAGCTCGAAGCCCATCATCGGGCCGCCCATGATTAGCTGGCTGTAGGTTCCGGCCCCGGTTTCCTCCAGCAGGTGGGAAAAGGGCGTGCCGAGCAGGACTTCATAATTGCCGGGACGGTCGATGGCCTCGCCGGTAACGGTAACCACTCGCGAGATCAGGGGCTCGCCATCGACAATGGCGCGCTTGATGGCGTACAGGGTGCCGACATTCTGCATGACGATACCCATATCAACCGGCAACTTGCCGGACGGCACTTCCTGGCCCGTCAGGATCTGGATGAGCTGTTTTTCGCCGCCGCTCGGGTATTTGGTCGGGACTACGGCAATTTCGACCGTCACCTCCGCGGTGTCGATCGCCTCGCGCATGGCGTCTATTGCAGCGGGCTTGTTGTCCTCGATCCCGAGAATGACCCGCTCGCAGCCGAGCACGGTTTTGGCAATGACCGTTCCTTCGATGATTTCCGCGGCGCGCTCGCGCATCAGGCGATCATCGCAGGTGATGTAGGGCTCGCATTCCGCGGCATTGATAATCAAGGTGTCGACGGGGGCGGTGATCGCGAGTTTGATATGGCTCGGGAAAGAGGCGCCGCCGAGGCCGGCGATGCCGGCGTCCTGGATCCGGTCCAGCAGGATTTGCCGTGCTTCCGTGCGCCAGTCCAGTGGCGGCAGTTTTTCCCAGGTCTCCTCGCCATCGGCTCGCAGCAACAGGCAGGGACCGGTCAGGCCGGACGGGTGGGGCAACGGCAACTCGCGGATGCCTTCGACGGTCCCGGAGGTCGGCGCGTGCAAGTGCACGCTGATGGCGCCTTTGCCTTCGGCAATCAACTGGCCCTTGCGCACCGTCTCGCCCACCTCGACCAGGGGGGTGGTGGGTCCGCTGCGGGCAGTGAGCGGCAGGCTCAGCAGTTCCGGCAGGGGAAGGGCCGCAATCGGCGTTTCGCTCGACTCGCTTTTGTGTTCCGGCGGGTGAACCCCGCCCGGAAATTCGTGCAGGCGAATGGCGTCAGGCGGCATCGGGATCCGCTCCGGTTATCGTGCGGACCGGGATCAGCCGTTCGCCATCCGGCGCGGGCCATTTCCAGGTCTGCTGGCTGACGGGGATTTCCAGCATGTCGATGCAATCAACGGGGCAGGGCTCGACGCAGAGATCGCAGCCGGTACATTCGCTGGTGATCACCGTGTGCATCAGTTTCGGGGCGCCGACAATGGCATCCACGGGGCAGGCCTGGATGCATTTGGTGCAGCCGATACATTCCGGCTCGCGGATGTAGGCCACCCGCGCCGGCTTTTCTTCCCGCTCTTCATCGAGGGGCACCACTTTCCGGCCCAGCAGATCGGCGAGGGCCTTAATGCCGGCTTCGCCGCCGGGTGGACACTTGTTGATGGCGTCGCCCTTGGCGATGGCTTCGGCATAGGGCCGGCAACCGGGGTAGCCGCATTGACCACACTGGGTCTGCGGCAGGACGGCGTCTATCTGATCGACAACCGGATCGCCGTGCACCTTGAAGCGGATGGCGGCATAGCCCAGCAGGGCGCCGAACACCAGGGCCAGCGCGACCAGCGCGGAAATGGCAATCACGAAGCCCATCGTCAGAATTTCACCAGACCGGAAAAGCCCATGAAGGCCAATGACATGAGGCCGGCGGTGATCATGGCAATGGAGGCGCCCCGGAAAGGCGCGGGTACGTCGGCGACGGCGATCCGTTCGCGCATGGCGGCAAACAGGATCAGCACCAGGGAGAAACCGACAGCAGCGCCGAAGCCGTAGATCAGGGACGAGAGGAAATCGTGCTTCTCATTGATATTGAGCAGGGCCACGCCGAGCACCGCGCAGTTGGTGGTGATCAGGGGCAAAAATATGCCGAGTAACCGGTACAGCAAGGGGCTGGTCTTGTGGATCACCATTTCCGTGAATTGCACCATCACCGCGATCACGAGAATGAAAGCAAGGGTCTGCAGATATTCGATCCCGAGAGGCGCCAGAATATAGGTGTTGACGAGGTAGCTGGCGGCGGAGGCGAGGGTGAGTACGAAGGTGGTTGCCACCGACATGCCGACGGCGGTTTCCAGCTTGCCGGAGACGCCCATGAACGGGCACAGGCCCAGAAACTTGACCAGCACGAAGTTATTGACCAGTACGGTGCCGATAAAGAGCAGCAGGTATTCGCTCATGAAACCCCGTTGGTTGGACTATCGCAAGTCATTATCCCGAACCCGCTACCCACGTACAACCGATCAGAGATCCGGCTCGCGGCGGGTGGCCGCCGGTTCGGCAGGATGGACGTTTTCATCGCCGGTCTGTCGGCGCTTGTGCAGCACCACCCACAGGGTGGAGCCGATCACGAGCAGCAGCCCCCAGGCCACCAGCACCATGCCGAGTCCGCGCCACATGCCCTCAACGCCGTATTGTTCGAGTTCCATGATGGCGACGCTCAGGGCCGGCGCCAGGGTGGTGGTTTCCGGGCCCGCCGTGATCGGGGTCAGGGCGCCGGCGAGTACCAGGGAGACCGGCAGCCATTTAATCAGGAAATGGCGTTGGCGCAGGCCCCACCAGAGCAGTCCGCACAGCAGCAATGCCAGCGCGGCCAGCAACAGCCAGGCAAGGCCGTAATAGCGGAAGGTTTCGACAAGCGCAGTTTGATTGGTCAGGTCCATGTCCACGCCTACTTGACCCGCATGCCCGGTTGGGCGCCGTCATCAGGACTCAGGATCCAGAGTTCCTCGCCGCCGGGTCCGGCCGCGAGCACCATGCCTTCTGACAGTCCGAAGCGCATTTTGCGCGGGGCCAGATTGGCCACCATGACCGTCAGGCGGCCTTCCAGTTGCTCCGGTTGGTAAGCGGACTTGATGCCCGCGAACACCTGTCGGGTGTCGCCGCCCAGATCGAGTTCCAGGCGCAGCAATTTGTCGGCGCCTTCGACATGTTCGGCTTTGGCGATCCGGGCTACGCGCAGGTCGATCTTGGCAAAATCATCGAAACTGATTTCCGGCTTGATGGGTTCCTGGCCATCGGCCTCCGGTTTCGACTTTGCCGCCTCGGCGGCGGGTTGCAGGTTTTCTTTGGCGGCTTCGGTCATGGCGTCTATCTGCTTTTGCTCCAGTCGTTTCATGAGGGGAATGAAGGGTTTGATTTCGTGGTCCAGCAGGGGCTGGTCAAAGTCAGTCCAGGTCAGCGACGGCACCGCGAGGAAATCCGCCACCTTGTCGGCGAGGGCGGGCAACACCGGCCCGAGATATACGGTCAGCACTTTGAACAGGTTAATGCCGAGGGACAGCACCTGATGGGCGTCCGCCAGTGTGGCTTCATCCTTGACCTGCTTCCAGGGCGCTTCGTTGGCAATGGTGGCGTTGATCTTGTCGGCAAGTGCCATGATGGTCTTGACTGCGCGGCCAAATTCCCGCTGCTCATAGTAGGCGGCAATTTCCGGCTCCGCGTTGACGAGTTCCCGCCAGAGTTCCTGGTTGGCGAGTTCGCCGACCGTGCGCCCGTCAAAATGTTTGTTCAGCAGGCCGGCGCAGCGGCTGGCGATATTGACCAGCTTGCCGACCAGATCGGAATTGACCCGCTGCGCGAAATCTTCGAGATTCAGATCAAAATCGTCAATGCGGCCCGACAATTTGGCGGCATAGTAGTAGCGCAGGTACTCGGGATCCAGATGCTCCAGGTAGGTGCGGGCACGGATGAAAGTGCCCTTTGATTTGGACATCTTGGTGCCGTTGACGGTGACAAAGCCATGGGCAAAGACGCCGGTCGGCGTCCGGAAACCGCTGCCTTTCAGTGTCGCCGGCCAGAACAGGGTATGGAAATTGATAATATCCTTGCCGATAAAGTGGTACAGTTCGGCGTCGGAGTCCGGCTTCCAGTAGTCATCAAAATCAAGGTCGTCGCGCCGTTCGCACAGCTCTCTGAAACTCGCCATGTAACCGATGGGCGCATCCAGCCAGACGTAGAAATACTTGCCCGGCGCATCGGGAATTTCAAACCCGAAATAGGGCGCGTCCCGGGAGATGTCCCAGGCTTGCAGTCCGGTTTGCAACCACTCGTCGAGTTTGTTGGCAACCTGCTCCTGAACGTGACCGGCGCGGGTCCACTCTTGCAGGAAAGCCTCAAAATCCATGAGCCGGAAAAAGTAGTGCTCCGACTCCCTGATGACCGGCGTCGCGCCGGATACCGCCGACACCGGGTTTTTCAGATCGGTGGGGCTGTAGGTGGCGCCGCAGTTATCGCAGTTGTCGCCATACTGATCGGCACTGCCGCAGCGGGGACATTCACCCTTCACGAACCGGTCCGGCAGGAACATGGATTTTTCCGGGTCGAACAGCTGGCTGATTTCGCGCTTTTCGATATGGCCGGCCTCCCGCAGACGCAGGTAAATCTGCTCCGTCAGTTCCCGGGACTCGCTGCTGTGGGTGGTGTGAAAGTTGTCAAAGCCAATATGGAAGTCGGCAAAATCCTGCATGTGTTCCTGGCGGGATTTGGCGATCAATGCCTCGGGGGTAATGCCTTCCCGCTGCGCCCGGAGCATGACCGGGGTGCCATGGGTGTCGTCCGCGCAGACGTAGGTACACTGGTGGCCCCGGGATTTCTGGAACCGCACCCAGATATCGGTCTGAATGTATTCCAGCAAGTGGCCAATATGGATGGCGCCGTTGGCGTAGGGCAGGGCACTGGTGACCAGAATTTTGCGCTCAGCAGGAGACTTCATTGGCAGTGGGGGACCGGGCTCGACAAAAGGGCAAATATTACTGGTTTTACCGGTTGCTTGCACCTGCTTTTCCGCATTTCACTTGGATTTGCAGGCGTAAAGCCTTAGTATCGTCAGGCAATTTCCGAGCCCGGCCCCAAGCGCCCTTATAGCGACTCCATGATTGATGAATCCGCGATAAAAACCCGCATTGAAAACTACCGGGACCCGGTCCTCGGTTGCGATTTGAAAGCCGCCAGGGTCCTGCGTGGCCTGACCGTCGAGGGCGATCGGGTAACGGTGAACATCCGCACCGGATTCCCCCTGAAAAATTATGCCGGGCAGTTGCGCCAGTCACTGACCGAGTATCTGGCGGAAGCCTTTCCGGGGCTGGATTTTGCGATAGACCTGGACTGGAAAGTCGAGCCCCACGTCCACGCCAGCCAGACCGACGCCCTCAAGGGCGTCAAAAACATTATCGCGGTGGCTTCGGGCAAGGGCGGGGT
>JASBTO010000133.1 GCA_030148365.1 Kangiellaceae bacterium | reverse complement strand
TCAGGTACTCACGTGCACGGTATCCGGTGGCGTCACGGTCAATGACACTTTGCTGCATGCGGCGCTGGATGAATTGCCTTTCGGCGGCGTCGGGCCAAGCGGTATGGGGCAGTACCATGGCTTTGAGGGTTTCAGGACCTTCTCCACCAGCAAGGGCGTGTTCTATCAGAGTCGCGTGAACGGCAAATCCCTGATCTCGCCGCCTTACACGGACCTGAAAAAACGCCTGATCCGCTTTCTCGCCCGTTGATGGCCAGCCGCCGTCAGTTTCTCGGCATCAGTGCCGCGGCTGCCGCTGTGATTGCCGGCGGTGGCGCGCTCTGGCAACTGGGCAAGGAGGATCACGTCGAGTTGCTGGCGACAGAGGCCTTTGACTATCACTTTCTCACCCTGGATGACCGCCACCTGCTCTATGCCCTGGTGCCTGTCTATCTGGCGGGCGCACTTGCCGGGCAGACGGCGGCTCGGGACCGGCAGATCCTGGTCGTCCTGCACAATGTTGATGCCGCGATCCGGTATCTGTCACCGGCGGTGCGGAGTGAATTGCGGGACCTGTTCGATGTGCTGACCCATCAGCTTGGCCGGGCGCTGCTGGCAGGGGTGCCGGACGCCTGGACTCGCGCCGAGGCGGTCCGGGTCGAAGCGTTTCTGGCGCGCTGGCGGAGCAGTTTTCTGAGCCTGCAGCGGGCCGGCTACCTGGGCTTGCATCAGTTGATCCACGGCGCCTGGTACAGTGAAGCGGCGAGCTGGCCAGCCATCGACTATCCGGGGCCGCCCCGGCTCGGCCGGCCCGGGGAGTCGGGCGCGTGAAGACGATACAAGGACATATCGACGGCAGCCGGCTTGAAGCGGATCCGCAGTTGGAGTGTGACTGCCTGATCGTCGGCACCGGTGCCGGCGGCGGTGTCAGTGCGGAAATCCTGGCCCGGGCCGGATTGCGGGTCATCTTGCTGGAAGAGGGCCCCTACCGCAGCCGCGAGGATTTTCATATGCGGGAACAAGAGGCCTATCCCGATCTCTATCAGGAGGCGGCGGGCCGACGCACGTCGGACAAGGCCATCCAGATCCTGCAGGGCAAGGGAGTGGGCGGCTCGACCACGGTGAACTGGACCTCGAGTTTCCGCACGCCGGAGCAAACCCTGGAGACCTGGACACGGGATTTCGGGGTCCAGGGTTGCAGTGCCGAAGAACTGGCGCCCTGGTTTGCCCGCATGGAGAAGCGTCTGCATATTTCCCCCTGGACGGTGGCGCCCAATGCCAACAATGACGCGCTGGCAAGGGGTTGCCGGGCCCTCGGCTGGAACGCGAAGGTGATCCCGCGCAACGTGCTCGGCTGCGCCAATCTTGGTTACTGCGGCACCGGCTGCCCGATCGATGCCAAGCAGTCGATGCTGGTGACCACCATTCCGGCTGCGTTAAAGGCCGGCGCCCGCCTGGTCAGCCGGGCCCGGGCCGAGCGTCTGGTGATAAAGGGTGACCGGGTCACCGGGGCCCAGGTGACCCTGATGGACGATTATGGTCAGCCGCGCGCCCGGAAAGGAATCCGCATCCGTGCCCGCCATACCCTGGTGGCCGCCGGTGCCATTGGCTCGCCCGCTCTGCTGCTGCGATCGAAGGCGCCTGATCCCCACGCCCGGCTGGGCAAACGGACTTTTTTGCACCCGGTCGCGGCCTGTGCCGGGCTGATGCCCGAGCCGGTCAAGGGTTATGCCGGTGCGCCCCAGAGCATCTACAGTGACGAGTTCCTGTGGCCCGCTTCCGGTGCCGGTTACAAACTTGAAGTGGCGCCCGTGCATCCGGTGCTGATGGCCACACTCCTGACCCGTCATGGCCAGGCTCACACAGAACTGATGGCCTCATTCAGCCACACCCAGGCAACCCTGGCGCTGTTGCGGGACGGCTTCCACGAACAGAGCCCCGGGGGCAGGGTCAGGCTTGATCCCTATGGTTACCCGTCGTTGGACTATCCGATCAGCGACTATCTCTGGGACGGCGTCCGCCGGTCGCTTCTGACCATGGCCGAGCTGCTGTTTGCGGCGGGAGCCGCTCGGGTCATGCCGCTGCATCTCGATGCCGAGCCGTACCGGAGTTTTCGGGATGCCCGGCGCGCCATTGGCGAGTTGGCGATGCAGCCGCTGAAGGCGCAGCTGTTCAGCGCCCACGTGATGGGTGGCTGCGCCATGGGTGACGATGCGCGTAATGCAGTGACGGATTCCGCCGGCCGTCATCATCAGCTCGAGAGCCTGCATATCATCGACGGCTCCCTGTTCCCGACCAGTATCGGCGCCAATCCCCAGCTATCCATTTATGCCCTTGCGGGAAAACTGGCCACGGCCCTGGCCGACGACTTGGCCGGTGGTGTGCAGACGGATTTGGCGGCGACGCACAATTCGCCTACCATAACGGGCTAAGTGCTTGCGGTGATTAACGAAAAAGGAATCAAACCACGACCATGCGCAGCGTAATCTATCCCGGAACCTTCGATCCTGTGACCAATGGGCACTATGACCTCGTGCAACGGGCCACCCGCCTGTTTGATCGGGTGGTGGTGGCGATTGCCGCCAATCCCGGCAAGAGCCCGACTTTTTCCCTGGAAGAGCGGGTTTCCATGTGCAAGCAGGTCCTCGGCGATCTGGAGGGGGTGGAAGTGATTGGATTCTCCGGGTTGTTGGCCAATCTCGCGCGTGAACACGGCGCACTGGCGCTGTTGCGGGGCTTGCGGGCGGTGTCGGATTTTGAGTTCGAATTCCAGCTTGCCAACATGAACCGGCGGCTGGCGCCGGAGCTTGAGAGTGTATTCCTGACGCCTGCCGAGCAGTATTCCTTTATCTCCTCGACGCTGGTCAAGGAAGTCGGATCCCTGGGCGGCGACGTGTCTCCCTTTGTTCATCCGATCGTGGCCGAGGCGCTCAAGCAGAAGTTTTCCGTCTGATCTCCTGAGGCGCGATCCGGCGCTCGGGGATCTGGCCGTGAACCCGGGTCGACTGATACAATAAGCGTGTTTTCGCACTTTTCGAGACTTCTTCATGTCCCTCAAAATTACCGACGAATGCATCAACTGTGATGTATGCGAGCCCGAATGCCCCAATGAGGCGATTTATCAGGGTGAAGAGATCTACGAGATCGATCCGGACAAGTGTACGGAATGCGTGGGTCACTATGACGAACCCCAATGTCAACAGGTCTGTCCCGTGGATTGCAGTCCCCTGGATGAAAATCGCGTCGAGAGTCGCGAGCAACTGATCGAAAAATACAAGAAACTGACCGGCATGCCCTTCGCCGGTTAAGTCGACTTCCCTTGAAACCTGCCCTTGGCGACTGGCTCGCCGAAGCACCTTTCACACTGACCCTGTCCTCGGGGTTCTTCAGTTTTTTTGCCCATGGCGGTTTGATTGCCGCACTGCAGGAAGCGGGTTTGCGGCCGGCCAGAATTACCGGCAGCAGCGCCGGAGCCCTGACGGGCGCCTGTTGGGCGGCCGGTCTGGACGCGCGGGAGTTACGGGACCGGCTGCTCGCCCTGCAAAAACAGGACTTCTGGGATCCGGCACCGGGCCTTGGGTTATTGCGCGGTGAACGCTTCCGGACTCTGTTGCGGGACATGCTGCCGGTCAGCCGTTTCGCCGACACGGCAATACCGCTGGCGTTATCTGCCTGGGACGGATTGGCCCGCAAGACCCGGGTCCTCGAAGATGGGGATCTGGTACCGGCCGTCTATGCCTCCTGTGCCGTACCTTTGATGTTTCAGCCGGCCCGTATTGACGGTCTCTGGCTGTGGGATGGCGGTATCGGGGATCGGGCGGGAATTGCCGGCGCCGGTCTGGATGACCGGGTGTTCTATCATCACATCGCGTCCCGTTCACCCTGGCGGCGACCCGGTAGCCCGGCGTTGAAAATTCCGGCCAGGGACAATCTGCAGGCCCTGGTCATCAGCGATTTGCCCCGTTGCGGCCCGGAGCGTCTGAGATTCGGCAGGGAAGCGTTTGAGCGGGCTCTCGCGGCCGCTCGCGAGGCCCTTCGGGCACCCGCGAATGGCGCGCCGATCAGGGTATGAACTGATCCATTTCAATAATCAGCGAGCGGTTGCCGGCCATGGTGATCTGGCCATGAAAGCGTTGCCGTCCATCGGTAGCGAATTCAAACTGGTAGCAACGCAACAGCTGCCAGCCCCCGCCTGACTTTCGAACCAACTCGAACCGGTGCAAGGCGACGGTGTCGTCGAGCAGCTGCACGTCTGCCTGTCGGCAGGCGCGCTCGGCGGAGGCTTTGGCCGCCTCGCGGATGCGCATCGCGTGCCACCAGTAGCCGGCGACCAGAAACAGCGCCAGGATCACTAACAGACTATTCATGGGGTAACGTCGAAGTTTCCTGAGGGGCGCCGGGAAGGCCGCAGACAGCGTGTTCCGGCAGGAGAGAGCGGGGCCGTTCCGGCCCCGGGATCCGGTTTACTTCTTGGCGGCGGTGGCAACCGATACCTTGGTGACGCCAGCGCTCTTGGCCGCGTCCACGACACTGATCAGCGTATCGGTGTCGGAGTCCTGATCGGCCTGGACAATCACAACCGTATTGGGGTTTTCCGCCTTGGCGCGCTCAACGTTGGCCTGGACGGCACGGACGTCGACCACCCGCTCCTTGATGGTGATTTCATTCTGATCATTGATTTTGACCAGCACCGGCAGGGATTTTTGCTTGCTTTCCTGGGGCGGAGTCTTGGACGGACGGTCGAGAGCGATACCGCTTTCCTTGATGAAGGAAGTGGTGACGATAAAGAAGATCAACATGAT
>JASBTO010000125.1 GCA_030148365.1 Kangiellaceae bacterium | reverse complement strand
ATGCCCGCCTTGTTGAGCAGGGCCGCGAAGCTGGCGTCATAGGCGGTCAGGCAGGTGAACTTCTCACCGCTGGACTTGAGCTTTTCAATATGGCTGATGGTGAGACGGGTCATGATCAGTGCCTGGGATTGAAGTAGTGGCGACCGGTGCGGATCCTGCTGATTTGCTGCAGCAATTCCCCGTAATCGGCCTCGTTTTCGACCAGATCCAGTCCGGACGCATTGACAATCAACAGAGGCGTGCTTTCGTAATAGTAAAAGAAGTCGGTGTAGGCATCCACGATCCTCTGCAGGTAACTTTCCTGGATGCCGCCTTCCTCGGGCCGGCCACGCTTGCGGATCCGCTCCTGGAGGACCGGTACGGGAGCCTGCAGGTAGATCACCAGATCCGGGACCGGCGCGTCAATGGTGAGATTCTTGTAGACCTGTTCATAGAGGCGCAATTCCTCTTCATCGAGGGTGGCGCGGGCGAACAGCCGGTCCTTTTCCATCAGGAAGTCGGCGACCCGGGTCGGCTGGAACATGTCCGACTGCCGGGCGGCCTGCAATTGCCGGACCCGCTGGAACAGGAAAAACAGCTGAGTGGGCAGGGCGGCGGCTTTGGGGTCCTGGTAGAAACGGTTCAGAAACGGATTTTCCTCCGCGCCTTCCATCAGGGTTTCGGCGCCCAGGGTCAGGGCCAGTTTCTGGGCGAGGGTGGTCTTGCCGACGCCGATAGGGCCTTCCACGGCGATAAACCGGTGGTCAATATCGTGCACTACTCAATTTTCTCCAGTCCGTTCGCCGGGCAGTGTTCCAGCAGTGAAGTCAGCGTTGACCCGTCGGGTAACACCAGATCCGGAACGATTTCCTGTAGCGGGTAGAGTACAAAGTTGCGCTCGCGCAGTCCGTAATGGGGCACGGTAAGGCGCGGGCTGGTAATTATCTCATTATCATATAGCAGGACATCGAGATCCAGAGTTCTCGGTCCCCAGCGCTCCCCGTCTCGCTGACGGCGCTGATCAAGCTCGATTTGCTGCAAGCGATCCAGCAGGTCGTGAGGCGTCAGGGCTGTCTCCAGACGGGCGACGGCATTGATAAAGTCCGGCTGCGCCTGGGGGCCCATGGGACGGGAGCGATACAGGGAAGAGCAGGCGGCGACCCGGCTGTCCGGCAAGGCGGCGAGCGCCCTGAGGGCGGTTCGGATCTGCGCCCTTGGCTCATCCAGGTTGCTGCCCAGACCAATATAGGCAGTGGCCGTCGACGCCGCGTGCCGCACCGGTCAGGACTGGCCTTTGCTGGCGGCGGGCTTGCGCTTTGGGCGACGTTTGCGGCGGCCTTTGCCGGCCGGCAGTTTTTCCAGCATGCCTTTCTGGCCGGCCTCGTCGACCTCCTGGAAGCGGGTCCACCAGTCCACCAGATCCCGTAGCTCCGGTTCGGCGGCGGAACGCAGCAGCAGGAAGTCGTAACCGGCCCGAAAGCGCGGGTGACTGAAGGTGGTCAGGGACTTGTGCCGGTGGCGGGCCGGTAAGCGGATTTGCAGCGCCCAGATATCGCGGATGACCAGACCAAAGCGGCGGGGCACGGACACGGACTCATTCTGCACCGCGAGCACTTTGCCGGCGGCCTTGAACACCGCTTCGTTGTAGCCGGTGCCCCGTTGCTGCATGTCCCGGACCAGATCCTGCAGGGGTTGCCACAGGAAGACCGCGAACAGGAAAGCGGGGGTGACCGGTTTGCCGTCGGCAATGCGGGCGTCGGTATTGTCGAGCGCGGCTTCGATAAACGCGCTGAAAGCGCCGGATTCGTCGTGCTGCAGGCTGCGCCAGGTCTGGGGAAACATGGGCGCCAGCAGGCCATATTCGTAGAGGGCATCCCAGGTCGCCCGGGCGTGGCCCGCGAGAAACAGCTTGCCGCATTCGTCCCAGAGACGGGCCGGCGACACCTGACTGAGCAGATCGGCGAGCTCCGGGATGGGATCGGCGGTCTCCACCGACAGGTCGAGATCGAGCTTGCAGGCCAGGCGCAGGGCCCGCAGCATCCGTACCGGATCTTCCCGGTATCGCTGCTCCGGATCGCCGATGATATGCATCAGGCGATCGTCGAGATCGGCCATGCCGCCACAGAAATCCAGTACGCTGAAATCGGCAATGTTGTAGTAAAGGGCATTGACGGTGAAATCGCGACGCCAGGCGTCCTCTTCAATGGAGCCGAAAACATTGTCCCGCAGGACCAGACCTTCGCTGCCGGTTTGGCGGTGCGGATGCTCGAGATCGCCGGAGCGGAAGGTCGCCACTTCGATCACTTCACGACCGAAGAGTATGTGAGCCAGGCGGAAGCGCCTGCCGACCAGCCGGCAGTTGCGGAACAACTCTTTGACCTGCTCGGGAGTGGCATTGGTGGCGATGTCAAAATCCTTGGGGCGGAGATCCAGCAACAGATCGCGAACCCCGCCGCCAACGATAAAGGCGGCGTAGCCGGCTTCATCGAGCCGGTAGAGCACCTTGAGCGCGGATTTGGAGATGTTCTTGCGGGAAATATTATGTTGGTCACGGGGGATCAGCACGACCTCGGAGCCGTGTTCGGCACCGTCGTCAGCGCCGAACAGGCCGCGGACTTTGCCTGTGAGGCGTTTGAACAGGGGATTTGTTGTGGTCATTGTCGGAGTATTCTACCGGATTTATAAAGGGTGTGTGGAGCGCTCATGGTTGCTATACGGACCGGTTAGCCGGTCCAGACAATCTTCTGTCGGGCGGGAATCCCGCGCACAGAAAAATTTTCCCGCGCCCATTGCATGATTTCAGTGGTTGGCGCCTGCTGCAACGCCGGCGGCGGATTCTGGCCCAGAAAACCGAGACCCTTGACCAGCTCCTCGCCGGCCTGTGCCGGATCCAGGGCCGGCGCGTGGGTCTGCTTGGACCACTTGTCACCGTCCGGCCAGACCGCCATCGGAATATGGAAAAAAGTCGGACGCGGTGCGCCCAGAACATCATAGAGGCGTAACTGGCGGGGCGTGGAGTCGAGCAGATCACAGCCCCTTACGACATGATCAATGCCTTGTTCAATATCGTCGACCACGACCGCCAGTTGGTAGGCGAACAGGCCGTCCTTGCGGCGGATCACGAAATCCTCGTCGTGGAGCGCCTCATCAAACCCGCAGTGGCCCTGAATGCCATCGACGAAATCCGTCGCGGCGGTGCCGTGCCGCAGTCGCAAGGCAACGTTGCCTTCAAGCGGCAGATTGCGGTCCCGGCAATGACCGTCATAGAGGCCGCCCAAGGCCCGGATCCGTTTACGATTGCAGTCGCAGGCATAGACAAGATCCGCTGCTATCAGCTGCTCGAGGGCGACCTGATAACGCGGCAACCGGCGACTCTGGTAATCAATACCGCCATCCCAATGCAGGGCCAGGGTTTGCAAGATGACGGGAAAGCTGGCGGCGGCGCCGGACTGCTCCCGCGGCGGATCCAGGTCTTCGATGCGCAGCAGCCAGCGGGCACCGGCGGTTTTGGCAATCAGGTAACTGGCCAGCGCCGCGACCAGGGAGCCGAAATGCAGCGGGCCGGTCGGGGAGGGCGCAAAGCGACCGCAGGAGAGCTTCATGGCGACGTCAGAAACAATTCCGGCGCCCGAGGGCGCCTGATTGCTGGACTGTCGTGGTTGTGGCTAGCTGCCATATTGCCTTTCTTTGATTTCGGCCAACGTCTTGCAGTCAATGCAGAGTTCCGCGGTCGGTCTGGCTTCAAGTCGGCGAATGCCGATCTCGACGCCACAGGACTCGCAGTAACCATACTCTTCATCATCGATTTTCTGCACCGACTCGACGATTTTCTTGAGCAGTTTGCGTTCCCGATCGCGGGTGCGCAGTTCCAGGGAGAATTCCTCTTCCTGGGCTGCCCGATCCACCGGATCCGGGAAATTGGCCGCTTCATCCTGCATGTGATGCACCGTGCGATCGACCTCTTCCATCAATTGCCGGCGCCATGTCTTGAGAATGGTGCGGAAATGTTCGGCCTGGTTGTCGTTCATATACTCTTCACCCTTTTTCTCTTTATAGGGTGATATGCCCAGATTGCTCAGGGTGGTATTGCCGATAGTCTTTACTTTTTTCTGTGGCATCCGTTATGACTCCTACCACTTATGAAACCAAATACGCAGAGCGTGCCAAAATACGAAAGCGGAAGATAGTAGCTCTGTCCCCGTCAATTGAAAAGTCAAAATTAGCCTATTTGCACATTTATATACAAATCAAATTTATGCCAGAGTCGTATCCGTTTGCAAATCCACGGGAATTTCAGCGCCCGGTTCGATGCGATCCGGGGTTATATGGGTACTCCAGGCGAGAATTTCAACGCCGGCCGCCGCTGCGGACCGCAACAGCTTGCCGTAGGCGGGGTCCAGATGATCAGCGGGTCTGACGCGCGAGATGCCGGTATGTTGCACGCAAAACAGCAGAACTGCCCGGCAGCCGGCCTGTTTCAGGGCCATCAGCTCGCGCAAGTGCTTCTGACCCCGGGTACTGACGGTATCGGGAAAATAGCCGATGCCGTCGGATTCTTTCAGGGTGACGCTTTTGACTTCGAGATAACAGGGCGCATCGTCGAATTCCAGTAAAAAGTCGATGCGGCTGTTTTCATCGCCATAGGGCACTTCCCGGCGGATACCGGTGTGGCCGCGCAACGCCGGTATCCGGTCCGCCGCCAGCGCCTCGGCGACCAGTGCATTGGCCCGGTGGGTATTGATGCCGATAAAGTCGCCCTCGGCGGTTTCAACGAGTTCCCAGGTATAGCGGTACTTGCGCTTCGGATTGTTGGAATCCTGCATCCAGATGCGGTCCCCTTCGGTCCAGCAGTTTTTCATGGAGCCGGTATTGGGACAATGAATGGTCAGGGCACCGTTCTGTGGCGGGTCGATATCGGCCAGAAATCGTTTGTAGCGCCGGGTCAGCCGGGCCGGTAGCAGGGGCGGCTCGAAATTCACGGTGTCAGGAGCCTCCCGCGAGCAGGATCTGGCCATTTTCGATACTGATCTCGACCCGGGCGAGGCTGGCGCCGGCACAGGGGCCCGCCAGGCAAGCCCCGGTTTCTATGTCAAACAGGGCGCCGTGGGTGTGACATTGGATGAATTGCTTGTCACGGCTCATGAACTGGCCATCCTGCCAATTCAGCTCAGTGCCGGCATGGGGGCAGCGATTGACGTAGGCAAAAGCTCTCAGGCCTTTCCGGATCACGAACAGATCCCGCTCCTGCCAGGGAAATGACTTGCCCTCGCCGTCGGGGATATCGGTCAGATGACAGAGAGTTTTCATGGGCTTGCCGGACTCAGGATTGTGCGATCCAGTGTAGCAATGTTAACGTTTCCCGCAAGACCCAACGCGATGAGCCTGTCCGGTGATAAAAATTCTGATTACAGTGCTGGCGGCTTATGTCATCTATGCCTGCGGCTTTTTCCTGTTGCAGCGGGAAGTGCTGTTTCCGCGTCGCTACCTGCGCGCGCCGGGCCCGGATCTCGAGCGATTTCCAGAACTTCAGCAGCACTGGCTCAGGGTGGGAGCGGATCGCGTCGAACTCTGGTATTTACCGCCTATTGGATCCGATTCCGGCCCGCACCCGGTGGCCATCATCGCCCACGGCAATGCCAATGTCATTGATACCTGGCCGGAGCGCCTGGAGGGCTTGCGCAAGCTCGGGATCGGCGTTGCCCTGGTCGAGTATCCGGGCTATGGGCGCAGTGAAGGCAGCCCGTCGCTGGTGTCGGTGCACGCAACCATGGTCGAGGCCTGGAACTGGACCCGGTCACGGGACTTTACCGATCCGGACCGGATTATCCTGCTCGGCCGCTCCATGGGCGGCGGGGCGGTTCTCAGCCTGCTGCCCCGACATCGGCCCGCCGCGATTGTGCTGATGTCGACCTACACCACCATCCGGGAATTTGCATGGCGTTACGGCTTGCCGCCCTTCATGGTGCGCGATCCCTTCGATAACGAAGCGGCGCTGCGCAGCTACGACGGGCCGGTGCACATCACCCACGGGACCCGGGACCGGACCGTCCCCTTCAGTCACGGAGAGCGTCTGCAGGCCGCCGCGCCCCAGGCCGAATTCCTGCAACTGGGCTGTGGCCACAATGATTGTCCGCCGAACTGGGACGACTACTGGCAGCGGCTGGGCGAGTTTTTCCGGGAACACGGGATCCTGGCGCAATCCGGGTTATACGCAGACACATACACTAGTGTAAAATAACGATTTTTCCGCCAAGCAGTTTGTTCATGACCTTTAGTGATACCGCGCAAGCCAAATTGCCCACGCCCTGGGGCGAGTTTGTCATTCATGCCCTCGACAATACGGACGGCAAAGAACATGTTGCCCTGACCATGGGCGCGCTTGATGCGGATGATCCGCTGCTGGTGCGTATTCACTCGGAATGCCTGACCGGCGACGCCCTGTTCAGCCTGCGCTGCGATTGCGGTTTCCAGCTGCACGCCGCCCTTGAGGCCATTGCCAAGGCCGGACGCGGTGCGCTTTTGTATCTGCGCCAGGAAGGCCGCGGGATCGGGCTGTTGAACAAGATCCGGGCCTATGAGCTGCAGGATCGGGGCATGGATACCGTCGAGGCCAATGAACATCTCGGTTTCGGCGCCGACGAACGGGACTTTCGGGTCGCGGCGGAAGCGCTGGCGGCGCTCGGCGTCACCCGCATTCGATTGATGACCAATAATCCGCGCAAGGTCGCTTCCATGGAGCAGGCGGGGATCAAGGTCGTCGAGCGAGTGCCCAGCCAGTCGGGACGCAATCCCCACAACGAGAAATACCTGAGCACCAAGCACGGCAAGCTCGGTCATCTGTTCTGACACCATCAGGCGTTCGCGCCATTTCTTTCTATTCCGGAATACTGACAAAAACGTAAGGCGAGATTATGGACAAAAGATTTCAACTCAGCATCAGCAATGAGCAGGCCGCGGGCCATTGGGGCGACAAGGCGTTGCTCAGTTACAACGAAGAAGGCGCCCGGGTCCACCTGACCGGCGAAGATGATTTGTTGCGCCTGCAGACCGCCGGACGACGGCTTGCGGCCTCGGGGATCGAACACATGGAACTGGTCGGGGACGGCTGGTCACTGGAGAACCAGTGGGCGGTGGCCCAGGGTGCCTACGATCCGAAAGGTGTCTGCCACGTGAAATTTGCCGACTTGCCGGAAAACGAACAATGGCAGCTTGGTCACCGGTTGCGGGTCAGCCACTGGCTGCGGGGCCTGGTCAATCAGACGCCGGAAGAGTTGTCACCGGTAGTGCTGGCCGAGGAAGCCGCCCGGTTTATCGAGTCCTTTGCCAAGGACCATGTCAGTTATGAAATCATCAAGGGTGATGATTTGGACAAGGCCGGACTGGTCGGGATCCATGGCGTCGGGCGGGGCTCGGTGCGGCCACCGGCACTGCTGAAGCTGGATTTCACCCCGGACGGCTGGGGTGACAAGGCGCCGGCGGCGGCCCTGGTCGGCAAGGGGATTACTTTCGACAGCGGCGGTTATTCCATCAAGCCGAGCGCGGGCATGGTGAGCATGAAAGCGGACATGGGCGGCGCCGCCACCGTCGCCGGCGCCTTGGCGCTGGCCATCAGCGAAGGCCTCGACAAGCGGGTGCAACTGTTCCTGTGCTGTGCCGAAAACCTGATCTCCGGTCATGCCTACAAGTTGGGCGATATCCTCACCTACAAGAACGGCACCAGCGTGGAAATCCAGAACACCGACACCGAAGGCCGGTTGGTGCTGGCGGACGGCCTGCTGCTGGCCGGCGAGTCGGGCGCGCCCCTGATTATCGATGCGGCGACCCTGACCGGGGCGGCAGTGACCGCGGTCGGCGAAGACTACAACGCCGTCTTCTCCCTGGATGCAGACTTGCAAGACAAGTTTCTGAAGTTTGCGGAGCAGGAGCAGGAGAACCACTGGCCGCTGCCCCTGCGGCCTTTCCATGCCAACAAGTGCCCCTCCAACTACGCCGATACGGCCAACAGCCGTCCGGTCAAGGGCGGGGGCGCGGGTGGCGCCAGCAATGCCGCGGGTTTCCTGTCGCGGTTTGTGCCCAATCAGGGCAAGGGCTGGCTGCACGTGGATCTGGCCTCCGCATTCCGGGACAGCGCCGGACCCGTGTGGTCCGCCGGCGGTACTGGCCACGGCTTCCGGACCATTGCCCGGGCCATCCGGGAACTCTGAGTCAGGTCGGGTACTGACCGAGGATTTGGGCCTTCAATGACGGTTTTGCCAGTGGCCAGTCGGCCACTGGCGTATAGTAAACGCCGCTTTTGATGGGCCGGGATTCCATCAGATAAAAACCGCGTACCCTGACCTCCAGATCCACCCGGCTGTCCATGGCGTCAACAAACTCGCAATCCCGGTACAGGGTGATATGGGGCCGGAAGGTCTTGCGGGCAGGTTTGACGATGTGATGCAGGCGGCGCAGATCCCGGTTCAGGCTGGTGACCAGTTGCAGCAGGGCCTCGGGTACGGAATCAGGTTCCAGAAACAGGACCTTGTGCTTGCCGAAAATGCCGATGTGGCCAAAATGCAGACTGAAGGGCTGGATTTCCGGGACTTGCACCGCTTCGACGATCTCATCAATTCCGTGCTCCGCGACCTGGCCGAGAAAACGAAGCGTCATATGATAGTTTTCCGGTGGCATGAGGCGGCCGGCAATCACCGGCAGGGAGCGGGCCAGGATGTGCACGGCGGATTTGAATTCGGCGTCGAAATCCAGGGCAAAAAACAGTCTGCGGCCGGAGGGGCGACGAGAAGAACCGGTAGCTGGATTTTTGGGCATGACAACTCCTGAATCTGGTTTCGCCGGCGCACGGGTCGGTCGACTGCAAGCTTGCGCGGATCCGCCGGTCCTTTCTTATTATCACTTACAGCATACCGAAGACTTCAATGACAAAGAAAGCAGCAGGAAAAAAAACCAAAAGCAGAAAAGCGTCCGCCAGTAACCGGGCCGCCGTGAAAAGGAAAAATAAACCCGGTCGAAGCTGGCGGGGTTGGCTGGGTCGTCTGATCCTGCTGGGTTTTGTGTTGCTGGGAGGCTTTGTCATCTACTGCGATGCGATTATCCAGAAAAAATTTGAAGGCCAGCGCTGGGTGGTGCCGGCCCGCGTTCATGCCCGTGCCCTGGATCTGATCAGCGGCAAGCAGTTGTCGGTCGCCAGCCTGGAGTCGGAGCTGAAACTGCTGGGCTATCGCAACAGCGTCAAGGCCACCCGGCCCGGTGACTATGAGCGTTATGGCGACTATTATTTTATCCATACCCGTCCCTTTGTCTTTGTCGATGGCGCGCAACCGGCACGGGAAATTTCCTTCCGGATCGAGCAGGACCTGATCCGCGGATTGCAGGATCACGTGACCGGCGAGCCGTTGCAGCGGATGCGTCTGGACCCCTTGGTGATCGGCCAGATTTTCCCTGGCCACCGGGAAGATCGGCTGCTGGTGCGCCTCGAGCAGGCGCCGCCGGAACTGGTGCAGGCATTGCTCGCGACAGAAGATCGCAACTTCTTCAAGCACCACGGCGTATCGCCCCGGGGCATTGCCCGGGCCTTGTGGCGGGACATCACCGCCGGCAAGCGGGAAGGCGGCTCGACCCTGACCCAACAGCTGGTCAAGAATTACTTCCTGACCAGCGAGCGCACCCTGTCACGCAAGTTCCAGGAATTGATCATGGCGGTGCTGCTGGAGCTCCGCTATGACAAGCAAGAGATCCTGGAGGCTTACCTCAATGAAGTGTTTCTGGGCCAGGACGGGCCGCGGGCGATCCACGGTTTCGGGCTGGCGGCCCATTATTATTTCGACAAGTCCCTGGAGCGTCTCACCCCGGCCCAGTCGGCCTTGCTGGTTGCCATGGTCAACGGACCCTCCCGCTTTCACCCACGCCGAAATCCGGCACGCGCCAAAGCGCGGCGGGATCTGGTTCTGCAGTTGATGGCCAACGAAGGGCACCTGGATGAGCAGGACAGAAAATACGAGCAGAGCAGCTCGCTCGGGGTGGTGCCGCAGCCGAGTCTGAAGCTGTCCCGGGTACCGGCGTTCATGGATCTGGTCAAACGGGAACTGACCCGGGATTACTCCCCGGATCAGCTCCAGGGTGATGGTCTGCAAATTTTCACCAGCCTGGATCCACAAGTGCAACAGCACACGGAAAAGGCCGTGGCTTCCCGACTTGCGCAGCTCGAAGCATCGGGTCGCGCCAACAAGAAGAGCCTGCAGGCGGCAGCCATTGTCACCTCCAGCCTCGATGGCCGGGTGTTGGCGCTGGTGGCAGATCGGCAACCGGGATTTGCCGGATTCAACCGCGCCCTGGATGCGCGTCGTCAGGTCGGTTCCCTGATCAAGCCTTTTGTGGCTCTGGCCGCCTTGCAGGAGCCGGAGCGGTTCTCGTTGCTGACGCCTCTGAAAGACGACCCTCTGGCCCTGAAAACCGCCAATGGCAACGTCTGGGAACCGCAAAACTACGACCACAAAAATCACGGCATCGTGCCGCTGCACGCGGCACTGACCCATTCCTATAATCGGCCGATGGCCCGCCTCGGGCTGGCGGTCGGGATCGATCGGGTAGCGGGGCAAATTCGTGAACTGGGGTTCAGCCGGACGCTGAACGCCTACCCGTCACTCGCCCTCGGTGCGGTGGAGATGAGCCCGCTCGAGATCCTGTCGTTGTACCAGGTTTTGGCGACGGGCGGCTACAAGGTCAGGCCCAGTGCCATTACCGGTGTGACCAGCGCCACAGGTGCAGCGCTGAACCGTTATCCGGTAACGGCCCGGGCGGTGGCGGATGAAGGCGCGGTCTACCTGCTGGCCAACAATCTGCAGGAAGTGGTCGCGTCCGGTACGGGCAAGGCTCTCAATCGGCGTCTCGGCGGCCTGGCATTGGCCGGCAAGACCGGCACCACGGACGATTTACGGGATTCCTGGTTTGCCGGTTTTTCCGGTGAGCATCTGGGTGTTGTCTGGGTGGGCCGCGATGACAACAAGGCCGCGGGTGTCACGGGCGCGAGCGGCGCCATGAAAGTCTTCGGCGATATTTTCAGTCAGCTGGACACCCGCCCCCTGCGTCTGGCCCAGCCAACGGGGGTCGAGATAGTCTGGGTGGACCCCGGTTCCGGCAAGCTGTCAGGGCCGCGCTGTCATGACGCGCTGCTGATGCCCTTTATTAACGGCCATGCTCCAAAAGACTTGGCCGATTGCCGCTGATTACATAAACTGGCTGCTTACTATTGATTTACAAGGATTAAACCAAATGAAGCCTATCATCTCCGGCATGGCCGTCATGCTCCTGATACTGATTTCCACCGGCGTTCAGGCACGGGACACGCGTCTGGAATTGTCGGTCCAGGAGGTCCTGAACCGGGACGACGCCGGGACCCTGCTCGGTGACATGCAATTCTACTTCGCCGGTCAGCCCCATTCAGCCGTGCAGAAATCGCTGGGCGAGTTTCAGTCCAATCGCAAGACCAATGCCTTCGGCAAGAGCGACAAGGAAGCCTGCCAGTGGGCAATGTTGTCGGCGCTCAAGTCCCTGAAAGAGCGGGCAGAATCCCTCGGCGGGAACGCGGTCGTCAACATCCGCTCCAACTACAAGAACAACGAGTTTGTGTCGGATTCCGAATACCAGTGTGGCGCCGGCGCCATCATGGCCGGCGTGGCCCTCAAAGGGGACGTGGTACAGCTCGGCCAATGAACACCGGGTTGAGTCTCGATCCCCGTCTCGCGGCAGATACCCTGGCATTGGGGGATCTGCCGCTGTGCCGGTTGCTGTGGATGCGGGACGCGAACTACCCCTGGGCCATCCTGGTACCGAGGCGGGAGTCCATGACCGAGATCTACCAGCTGGCGGAAGTGGATCAATGGCAACTGCAGGAAGAGTCATCGGCCCTCGCCGCCTGGATGGCGGATTTCTTCAGGGCCGACAAGATGAACGTGGCGAATCTGGGCAATATTGTCGCCCAGCTACACGTTCATCATATCGTCCGTTTTGAACATGACCCGGCCTGGCCGGGTCCGGTGTGGGGCAAACTGCCGGCCCGGCCTTACAGCGAGGGTGAACTCGACAGTTTGTGCAAGCGCATGCTGCCGGCCCTGCAAAAGGAACTGGGGCTTATTCCCTGCTAGCCGCAGCCGCGGCCTCGTGCGGTTCACCGGTTGGCCGCCGGAACTTGAAGACCGGGTGGGACTGCCACTGTATTGCCCCGCTCTCAAGATCGGCGATGGCCCCGGCGAGGGCGATCACCAGATTTTCCAGATTTTCAAAATCAATCAGCCCCAGTTCATCTTTGACCTTGTGATAATGATCCTGACCTCGCCAGGTCGAGATGGAGTGGGCCGGAATACCGGTGAACCGGACCGGCCGCTGTTCTTTCAGGGCGCTTGCCAGGGCGCTCCGATCCGCGTCCGGACCGAGGGCGAAAGGCGCATTGTCGGAGCGGAAAAACAATGAGTAGTCCGGGAAGGGATCCGCTTCGACCGTCCAGCCGTCGGCTTCCAGAGCCGGCTGTAGTCGCGCCTTCAGATCCGAGTATTCACTGCCCGTCAGCCACAGGGAGTTCTGATACTGGCCGTCGGTCACGCCGACCATTTCCAGATTGATCATGGCGTCAATGCTGCTCAGCGGGATGGGCGGCGCTGATACGAAGAATCCGGAACCGCGCAGGCCTTTTTCCTCGCCGTCCCAGGCCGCAAACAGAATGGAAAATGTCGGCCGCGCCAACTCGTCGTTGGCGATAGCACGCTCCAGGTAGCCGGCAATTCCCAACATGGCAGCAACACCGCTGGCATTATCGTTGGCGCCATTGAAAATCCGGTCTGTTGAGTTGTTCGCATTGGCGTCCGCTGCAGAGCGGGTGCCGATGTGATCATAGTGGGCCGAGATAATCAGATAGTGGCGGTCTTCACCGGTGGCCGTACCGGGGAGTATGCCGAGTATATTCCGGCCCGGCGTTTGCTCGGCGGAGTCGGGGTCTTCCATCGAAAAGTGCTGAAAGAAATCCTCTTGCCCCGGCAGCGGCTCAAGGCCCAGATTGGCGAACTGCTGCGCGAGCCAGTTGCCGGTCTCGATCATCTCCGGCGTTCCCGACGCCCGGCCCTGGCGCGCATCGTCGCTCAGGTACGTCATCCAGGTCTGAATCTCTTCACGGCTCGCGGAGGGCTCCGCCGGACTGGAAACGGGGAACAGGAGCGCGGTGATCAAAAACGCAATAAACAGGTTTCCGGGCTTCATGGAATCTCCAGAGTTGGCATTTCCCGGATCAGCGCCTGTGCCTTGTCAAAATCGATATCGGCAAGATCAGCGTGGTCCCGGGTCAGTTCAGTGAGTATTTGGGCTTGTAATTCGCCGCGTCGCTGCGCAACGGCATAGGGCATGCGATGAAACATGACCATGGAGTAGCGCGGGATGAAGCGGTCGGGGTGCCGGCGCTCGAGCTCGAAGGCCAGTTGTTTCTTGAGTTGCCATTTCGGGTCGTTCACCGAGTCGCGGATTTCGATAGAGTTTTCCAGCGCCCTGTCGGCGATCGCATCGGCGTTTTCCGTGCGGCGGGCGGCGACGGCCACCATGAGCTTGCTCCAGTCCTCGCCAAACTCGTCCAGACAGGCATCGAGCTCGGCGCAGTCCTCGAAACCGCAGTTCATGCCCTGACCATGAAAGGGCACGATGGCATGGGCGGCATCGCCCAGGATCAGCGTCTTGTTGTGATACCAGGGCTGACACCGGACGGTCCCGAGGACGCCGGTGGGATTGGCAAAAAATGTTTTCGCCAAATCCGGCATCAAGGCGGTGGCATCGGGAAATTGCTCCTCGAAAAACTCCGTCACTGCCTGCTCGGAATCCAGTTCGGAAAAACCCGGCTCGCTGCTGTTGGGCAGAAACAGGGTGACGGTGAAACTGCCATCGAGATTGGGCAGGGCAATCAGCATGTAGCCGCCCCGGGGCCAGATATGCAAGGCTTCCTTTTCGATCCGGAAGCTGTTCTGGTCACCGGCGGGGATGTTCAGCTCCTTGTAGGAATGGCTTAACAGCTCGGCGCTGAAATCGCCGTCCACGACTTGCTCGAGAGCCCGTCTGACCCGGGAATTGGCGCCGTCGCAGCCCAGCAGGATTTTATACTCATGGGTGCTGGAAATACCGGTCAGCAGATTCTCGACGGTGATGGTCTGCCGGTCGAAATCAATACTGGCGAGGGGATGGCGAAAGTGAAATCGCACCTTGCCCGTAGCCTCCGCGGCATCGCGCAACAGGCTGACTAACCCGGCCCGGGATACCGAATAAATGACTTCTTCGGGGCGCTGTCCGTAAGGCTGGAATTGCAGGTCGCCGGCCTTGTCATGAAGCATGCGGCCGCGCATCGGGATGAGCAGTTTTTCGACTTCGTCCATGACCCCTGCCTGTTGCAGGGGATGGATGCCCCGGTTGGCCAGCGCCAGAT
>JASBTO010000121.1 GCA_030148365.1 Kangiellaceae bacterium | reverse complement strand
CGCGGGCTGGCGCGGGCTCGTCAGCGGCGTGATCGAGCAAACCCTGGCCCGCTATACCGGCGATGGCGCTTTGCTCGCCTGGCTCGGTCCGGCCATCTCCCGGACGGCTTTTGAAGTCGGCGAAGAAGTCCGGAACACCTTTGTCCAGGCTGACCCGAAACTGGCGGCTTACTTTGATGTTCGCGCGAACGGGCGCTTTCTGGCCGATCTGTATGGGATCGCACGCCACAAGTTGGCACAGCGAGACGTTGAAGTCCATGGCGGCAACTATTGCACCTTTACCGAGCAAGAGCGTTTCTTCTCCTACCGGCGTGACGGGAAAACCGGTAGAATGGCCAGCCTTATCTGGATAGATCCTGTTGCAAGTCCCCGAAATGCCTGAGTTTTTTCTGAACAACTGGCCGTGGTTAGGCGCGATCGCCCTGACTGTCATGACGCTGGCGTGGTTGCTGTGGCTGGGACGGCGACACAATGAGGTCGACTGGGGCAACCTGCTGATTAACTGGATAGACGGCATAAACCGGCTTTATTGCCGAAAGTTTCATCGTCTTGACTGTGAACAGATCTATTTGCCCGAGACCGGTGGAGTTCTACTGGCCAGTAATCACGTATCCGGGCTCGACCCGCTACTGCTGGTCGCCGCCAGCCGTCGGCCGCTGCACTTCATGATCGCTACCGAGGAATATCACCGGTTCGGACTTACCTGGCTTTTTCGGGCGACCGGCTGTATTCCGGTCGATCGGAAGGGCCGGCCGGACAAGGCTTTTCGTCATGCCATCAAGGCCCTCAAGGATGGCAAAGTCGTGGCGCTGTTTCCCCACGGCCGCATCCACCTGGATTCGGAATCCAGTGCCCTGATCAAGCCGGGCCTCGGACGGCTGTCCGCGCTGTCCGGTTGCCCGGTCATCCCGGTTCGTATCACCGGCATTCGCGGCCAGGGCAGCATTTTCAAAGCGCTGTTTCTTCGCGCCCGCACCCGGCTGACGGTGTTTCCGAAACTGCCACCGGCACCGTTCGGGGACAAGGCCTTTCATCTGCACTTTGGCGAGTTGCTGGTGGGCCGCCGTAAATCCCTTGAAAAAAGGGCCTGAGCCCGCATTTTACTGACAGGCCTTTAATTCCGGCGCCGGCACAGGGCGCCTCAGGAGTCTTGTTATGCGAATGGACAAACTTACCAGCAAATTCCAACTGGCCCTGTCTGATGCCCAGTCGTTGGCGATTGGTCGTGATCACCAGTTTATTGAGCCAGTGCACCTGATGTTGGCATTGCTGAATCAGGAAGGCGGCAGCGCACGACCCCTGATGACAAAAGCCGGCGTCAATCTGGCAGCTCTGGCGGCGCAGCTGGAAGAGGCTCTGGGCCGCTTGCCGCAAGTCTCCGGCAGCGCCGGCGAAGTCCATGTTTCCAATTCTCTGGCACGGTTGCTCAATATTTGCGACAAGCTCGCACAGGAGCGCCAGGATCAGTACATAACCAGCGAACTCTTTATTCTGGCAGCGGCACAGGACAAGGGGGAACTTGGCAAGATCCTGGGACAGGCTGGTGCCAATCAAAAGGCACTGGAAGCTGCGATCGACGAAGTCCGTGGGGGGCAGGGCGTCACTGATCCGGGGGCGGAGGATCAGCGGCAGGCGCTCGACAAGTACACAATCGATCTCACAGAGCGGGCCGAGCAGGGCAAGCTGGATCCGGTGATTGGTCGCGACGACGAAATCCGCCGGTGCATCCAGGTTTTGCAGCGGCGCAGCAAGAATAATCCGGTCCTGATAGGCGCGCCGGGTGTGGGCAAGACCGCCATTGTCGAAGGTCTCGCGCAGCGCGTCATCAATGGTGAAGTTCCGGAGGGTCTCAAGAACAAACGGGTGCTTTCCCTGGACATGGGCGCCCTGATTGCCGGCGCCAAGTTTCGCGGCGAATTTGAAGAACGGCTCAAGGCCGTTTTAAAGGAGCTGTCCCATCAGGAAGGGCAGATAATCCTGTTCATCGATGAACTCCATACCATGGTCGGTGCGGGCAAGGCCGAAGGCGCGATGGATGCCGGCAATATGCTCAAGCCCGCGTTGGCGCGAGGCGAGTTGCATTGCGTGGGGGCAACCACCCTGGATGAGTACCGCAAATACGTGGAAAAGGATGCCGCGCTGGAAAGACGCTTCCAGAAAGTGCTGGTGGAGGAGCCGACAACCGAGGACACGATTGCCATTCTGCGTGGCCTAAAGGAGCGTTACGAGGTTCACCACGGCGTTGAGATTACCGACCCGGCGATTGTAGCAGCGACCACGCTTTCGCAACGTTATATTACGGACCGCCAATTGCCGGACAAGGCGATTGATTTGATTGACGAGGCGGCCAGCCGTATTCGCATGGAAATTGACTCCAAACCGGAAGCCATGGACAAGCTCGATCGCCGCTTGATCCAGTTGAAAATACAGCGCGAGGCTCTGAAAAAAGAATCGGATAAATCGTCTCGGTCAAGACTCAGGGATCTTGAGCAGGAAATTGGAGAACTGGAAAAAGAATACGCCGGACTGGATGAAATCTGGGTTGCGGAAAAGGCCGCGGTGCAGGGCACTCAATCGATCAAGGCTGATTTGGACAAGGCCCGGACCGAACTGGAAGCCGCCCACCGTACTGGCGATCTCGCCCGCATGTCCGAGCTTCAGTATGGCCGTATTCCGGAACTGGAAAAACAGCTCGAATCAGCCTCCGTGGCTGAAACCCGCGAAACCCAGTTGCTGCGCAATAATGTGACTGAAGTGGAAATCGCGGAAGTGGTTTCAGCCTGGACCGGTATCCCGGTTGCAAAAATGCTGCAGGGCGAGAAAGACAAGTTGCTCCACATCGAAGATGCGTTGCACCAGCGCGTCATTGGTCAGGAAGAAGCGGTATCTTCCGTGGCCAATGCTATCCGCCGCGCCCGTGCCGGCCTCTCGGATCCGCGGCGCCCGAACGGTTCTTTCCTGTTTCTCGGGCCGACCGGTGTCGGCAAGACGGAACTGTGCAAAGCACTGGCAGCATTCCTGTTCGACAGCGAGGATGCCATGGTGAGGGTCGACATGTCGGAATTCATGGAGCGCCATGCCGTTTCACGGCTGGTTGGCGCGCCGCCAGGCTACGTCGGCTATGAAGAAGGTGGCTATCTCACCGAAGCAGTGCGGCGTAAACCTTACTCGGTCATTTTGCTGGATGAGGTGGAGAAAGCGCACCCCGATGTGTTCAATATCCTTTTGCAGGTCCTTGAGGACGGGCGACTGACCGATGGTCAGGGACGGACAGTGGATTTTCGGAACACGGTAATTGTAATGACCTCCAACCTGGGCTCGGATTTGATTCAGGCGGCAGCGGGCAAAGACAAGAAACCTGATCTGAAAGCCCAGTTGATGGAATTAATCGGTAATTTCTTTCGGCCGGAATTTATCAACCGGATTGATGAGACTGTGATTTTCCATGCTTTGGAAAGGAGCCATGTGCGTCAGATCGCAGTGTTGCAGTTGCAACAACTCAATGAGCGGCTGGAACAGAACGGGTTATCTCTTGAGCTGACCGATGAGGCGCTCGACCATGTCTCCGATACCGGCTATGACCCGGTGTATGGAGCCCGTCCGCTGAAAAGGACCATGCAAAGGCTGCTGGAAAACCCCCTGGCCGAAGCGATACTGTCCGGTAAGTTTGTCAGTGGCGAAAAAATCAGGGTGAAGTTGCAGGATAGCGAACTGGTCTTTTCCAAAGCCTGAAGGAGAGGTGAAAGTCCCGCTCAGAGGCTGAAACCAAAAAGCCTGGCACTGCCAGGCTTTTTGGATTAGCGAGTGTGCTTCAAGGACTACGAGCCGCAGTTTTCCTTGATCTGCTCTTCGGTGTCCTTCAGCTTTGCAGCCCTTTCCTCATCGGTCAGCAACCGCGTACTGCCGTTTTCACCGGGTACCCGGATCCGGGCAATGTTGGTCAGGGTGGCGAGGTTTTGCCGGGAAATTTCGCAATTCTTTTTCTTTCGCTCCGCTTCTGTCTTAACCGCCAGCTTCTCGGGCTGGCCAGCCTCGCCACTATCAACTGCTGAATTCTGGCCGGAGTTGCCGCCGCCGGAAGACGAAGAGGGTTGAGGCGCATTGGTCTTGATCGATATCACCTGGTAGCTGATACCATCAGCCGGTGGCGTCTGGGTATATTGAATCACCCCGTTACTGTCATGCCACTTATAGGTGGTTTTCTTGTCGTCGGCATTCGCCGTCATTGTCCAGGCCAGAATAAGCCCGGTAAAGAGGATGATTCCGTGTTTCATTGGGTGGTTACCTTTAAGTGCGTCAGTCGTGTCATATCAGACGCGACAGGGCTCGCCTTTTTAGGCTTTTTCTGTCGCTCCCTCCAGAGTTTCCATTTGTAATTTATTAGTTTTAGCGAATTCTAGCAACTGTCGGTACAGGTCAGGGTGTTGAGTTTCCAAAGACCGGTACATGATCACAGATTTTATTCCATCGACAACGGCAGGACGCAATAACGGCGAGTAATACATACGTCGATTGCGAAAAGTGCAGAGCGCGCCGCACATACGTTCCGCCCAGTCGCTGGGACGGAAGCTGTTACCTGACTCGGTAATTCCTTTTATGAGCAGGTGGCTGTCGTCTGGATTAACCTTCATGATTTTCAAGAAATCCCGGGTTGAGGTGGGCGATTACGACGCTTGCCGCGCCTAGAGGCGCGTATCTTGACAGAATAGCCTTGGCTGTCAACAGGACTTCCAGGTCTGGCTGTCGGACCACAGCGCGCTAAAATTATCGGACTGGACATCATCTATGGTATTTTAGGGCCATTCACTTACGATACAACTCTGATTTATCAGTAACCTGGACGGGTATGAGCGATTATCGGAAAAAGCCGCGTCGCCGCGGCTTCTATTTGTTACCTAATTTATTGACCACCGGCGGGCTTTTCGCGGGCTTTTACGCAATAGTCGCCTCCATGAGTGGTCATTTTGATTATGCGGCTATTGCCATCTTTATAGCGATGATTATGGATGGCCTGGATGGGCGGATTGCCAGAATGACCGGCACACAGTCCGACTTCGGCGCCGAGTACGACAGTCTGGCGGACATGGTGGCCTTTGCCGTTGCCCCTGCTGTGGTGGTCTATAACTGGTCATTGCATGATGCCGGCAAGTTCGGTTGGATAGCAGCTTTTATATATGTGGCAAGTGGCGCCCTGCGACTGGCGCGCTTTAATACTCAGGTTGGCACTGCCGACAAGCGCTATTTCCAGGGGTTGGCAAGTCCGTCCGCGGCGGCCATCTGTGCGGGACTTGTCTGGCTGGGTGTCGATTACGGGTGGGATGGCCTCTATTACGCGGTTCCCTTCTCGGTGCTGGTGATGGTCGCCGGATTGCTGATGGTCAGCAATTTCCGGTACTCCAGCTTCAAGGAAGTCGACTGGAAAGGGCGAGTGCCGTTTATGGCCATTCTGGCTCTGGTGATTATCTTTGCGCTCATTGCCTGGGATCCGCCTATTGTCCTGTTCGTGGGATTCAGCCTCTATGCACTCTCCGGGCCGGTGTTGACCCTGCGTCGGCTGAAGGATATCCGTGCTGACCGGCGGGCTCGGCGCCAGGCACGCAAGCCGGCACCATCAGAAACCTCGTCCGATAGTGACAACTGACCGATTTTCAATGGCTTGCGATGCCACTGAAATATTTGTCAGAAAAGTTTCAGAAACTTCTTGCAAGGCGAAATAAAGGCCGTATAATTCGCCTCACTTTGCAGCTGACAGCGGGAACGCACAGCGGCAAACGAGGTCAAAATCTGATGGTGCGAAAATCAGGTTGACATCGAAAAAGAGGCGACTATAATTGTCGCCCCGTTGAGCGGAGCAGGTCCTTCGCCAACAAGTTCTTTAACAATTTGGCAAGACAATCTGTGTGGGCACTTGCGTCGATGATTGGTAACACAATATATCGATGAAGTGACTCGAAGATTGATTTGAGTAATTTTATCGAGCCAGGATTAGCATC
>JASBTO010000117.1 GCA_030148365.1 Kangiellaceae bacterium | reverse complement strand
GGCCAGCAAATCAAATCCGTCACGATCCAGTAACCCCTGCAGGGCCGCCTGCCGGACTTCATCGATGTAGATGGTGGCAACGAAAACATTGTCACTGATGGCGGAGAGCAAGCCGTTGGCCAGATAGAACACCGCCACCTGGTGCTCACCCTCCATGGCCAGGATGCCGTCAATCAAGGGGGTGAACAGTTGTTGGTCGAAGATGACCGCGACTATGCCGAAGAATACCGTCAGCAGGGCGGTAAAAGGCAGGGCTTCCTCGAAGGCTTTGCCGATTTGGTGTTCGTTGATAATGCCGGTAAAGGCAGTCGCCAACACAATGACCGACAAGCCAATCAGGCCGACTTCCGCCAGGTGCAGCCCGAGGGCGACGACCAGCCAGACCGCAGTCAGGCCTTGCACGACAAGCGCGGCTTTTTCCCGAACCGTACGTTTTTCATCCTGCTCACGGGAAAAATCTTCCATGACCCGACGCACATTGAGCGGCAGCCGGGCGCCGTAGCCAAACCAGCCGGTCCATTCCAGGAACAGACAGGTAAGCAGTCCCACCACGAACACGGGCAGGGTCACCGGCGCCATGCGCAGGAAAAACTCAAGGAAGTTCCAGCCGGCCTTGGAGGCAATCAGCAGATTCTGGGGCTCGCCGACGAGGGTACAGACGCCGCCGAGGGCCGTGCCCACGGCGGCGTGCATCAGCAGGCTACGCAGGAACGAGCGGAACTCATAGAGATCTTCCCGGAAGTCCTCCTTGACGTCGTCGTCGTGGTCATGGTTGTGCTCGTGTTCAAAACCCTTCCCCGACGCCACCTTGTGGAAGATCCCGTAAAAACCGACACCGACGGCGATCACCACGGCGGTCACGGTCAGGGCATCCAGAAATGCCGAGAGCACGGCAGCGACCATGCAGAACATCAGTGACAGCAGCATTTTCGAGCGGACGCCAAGCAGGATCTTGGAGAAGGTGAACAGCAGCAGATCCTTCATGAAGAAAATGCCGGCCACCATAAAGACGAGCAGCAGAATCACCTCGAAGTTGTCTTCCACCTTGTGGATGACGGTCTCGGGCGAGGTCAGGCCGATTAATACCGCCTGGATGGCCAGCAAGCCGCCAGGCTGCAGCGGGTAACACTTGAGTGCCATGGCGAGGGTGAAGATGAACTCGACAATGAACACCCAGCCGGTTGCGACCGGACCCAGAAAAAACAGTAAAAATGGATTGACCACCAGGAAGGCGATGATGGTCTGCTTGTACCAGAGGGGCGCGTTGCCCAGGAAATTGTCAAAGATTGCGTGTCTGATGCTGGTGCTCATCTATTTTCCTGTATTTGTAGGTCTGGGTTGTTTATGGGGTTGCACCGACGGCGCCGCTGCGACGATCAAGGCATAAATTCTAGAGAGTTTTGGTGCGGTTGCCTAGGGGCAAGGTGAATTGCCGTACTTTACCGGTGTGTGCGGCATCGGGATCGGGTGTGGAGGCTTTTGTATTGGCTTGCAAATTGCTTCCTGTCTGGGACAATGTATCAAATTCGGGGCATGTATCACCTCAAACGGGACGCAGAATGCACACCAAAACAAAAATGCTTACCCCCGCAGCTTTTGCCGAGCAGTATATTGTCGAGTCAATTTGGAACGGCAAGTACGCGGCGGGAACAATTCTGCCCGCCGAGCGAGAATTGGCGGAGATTATCGGCGTGACCCGGACCACCTTGCGGGAAGTGCTGCAACGCCTCGCCCGGGATGGCTGGCTGACGATACAGCATGGCAAGCCGACCCAGGTCAACGACATCTGGCAATCCGCCACCCTCAACATTCTCGACACCCTCAGTCATCTTGATGACACGGGCTCCCTGACCCTGGCGGACAAACTGCTGGAAGTAAGGATGTCGATGGCATTTATCTTCCTGCGCTCGGCGCTGAAATACGAGCCGCAGAGTGTGATCAGTTTGCTGGAGGGCCTCGAGGAGCTGGAGGATACGGCGGATGCTTTCATTGATTTTGACTGGACCTTCTATCACGGCGCCACCCGGGCTTCCCGGAATCCTATCTATACCCTGATCCTGAACGGCTTCAAGTCCGTTTATTACCGGGTCGGGCGCTATTACTTTTCCAATCCCGAGGCCCGCAAGCTGGCGCGTGAGTTCTACCATGAGTTGCGGGATATCGTGCCCAAAGGTGATCTTGACGCGATGATCGCCCTGTTACGTCAATACGGCTTCGCCAGTGGTGAAATTTGGCAGTTGATGCGCGTTCGGGTGAACTCCCTGAGCGAAGTCGGCGAGCACTGAACGACCGGTCTGCGGGCACGTCGGAGCATGGTTCCCCGCAGGTCCTTGGCTGTCGCGGCGGGCCACTGGTCGGTGCACTTGCGGCCAACCCGAATTCCAGAGTAGGATTGTGGGCTATTGGACGACTACCAACCTTTAAATAACAAGAATCGGGAACTTTCAAATTTGTCTCCGGGGAGTATCAGCCTTACTTGCCCAGGACATTTCCGGAACCCCGCAAAGCTTGGATAAACCTGGGAGCGCAACATGAAAAGATTGACCTTTGGCATCGCAATTTTCGGCAGCCTCGTGCTGGCCGCCTGTGGTGGAGGAAGCGGGCCGGATGATCCGAAGATACCGGACGGTACCGGTGGTGGCGGTTCCAAGGCCCTGACCTCGCCGATTTTTGCGCCCGGTAACGGTGAATTGCCGCTTCCCAATGATTTGCTGTTCAGCGGAACGACTGATCTGACCCTGGAGATTCCGGCCGCTGACCCTGCTGATGGCTCTGATCCGAGTGTGGCGCTGGGTAAAATTGACGGCTGGTCCACCAACGCGCCGTTTTTTATCAATTTCCGTAACAATGACGGTACCGGCCTCGACGCCAGCACGATTGTTCCGGGCAGTACTATCCGCATCTTCAAGACCTCGGTGAATCGTCCCGTCGTTGATGCGGCGACCGGTACTATCGCGCCGACCGGTCCGGTCACCGGTATCATTTCCGAGCTGACACCGGGCACAGACTTTGTTGCCGCCCTGGCCAGCCCTCTGACCGTAGTCGTTCTGCCGGTCACGCCTTTCGAAGCCCAGGCGTCCTACATGGTGGTGGTCACCACCGGTGTCGAGGACACCAATGGCAACCCGGTCATTGCTGATGGCCAGTATGCAATTGCCAAAACCACCGACCCGATCCCGGGCGGCTTGCCGACCAGCGGTCTGGAGCCGGTCCGGCAACTGGTCAATGCCATGTTGGCGGCGGCGGGCGATGCCGGCATTGCGGC
>JASBTO010000113.1 GCA_030148365.1 Kangiellaceae bacterium | reverse complement strand
CTCGGCAAGACCACGCTGGCAAATATCGTTGCCAACGAAATGCAGGTCGGTATCAAGCACACCTCCGGTCCGGTGCTTGAAAAAGCCGGCGATGTCGCGGCCATGCTGACCAATCTCGAGCCGAACGACGTCCTCTTTATTGACGAAATCCATCGCCTGAGTCCGGTGGTGGAGGAAATCCTGTATCCGGCGATGGAGGATTACCAGCTCGACATCATGATTGGCGAAGGTCCCGCGGCCCGCTCCATCAAGCTGGATCTGCCGCCCTTTACCCTGATAGGCGCGACGACCCGGGCCGGACTGCTGACCTCCCCCTTGCGGGATCGTTTCGGTATCGTGCAACGGCTCGAGTATTACAACATCAAGGATCTCACCCGTATCGTGCAGCGCTCGGCGGACATCCTCGGCCTGGGCATTGATGAGCAGGGCGCCGGCGAGATTGCCCGTCGCTCCCGGGGCACGCCGCGTATTTCCAACCGGCTGTTGCGCCGGGTTCGGGATTTCGCTGAAGTAAAAGGTGATGGCCGGATTAACCGCGATATTGCCGGCCGGGCCCTGGATTTGCTCGATGTTGACGATAAGGGCTTCGATACCATGGACCGCAAATTGCTGCTCGCCATCATTGAAAAATTCGATGGCGGTCCGGTGGGTGTCGAGAGCCTGGCGGCCGCCATTGGTGAGGAGCGGGACACCATTGATGAAGTCCTCGAACCTTTTCTGATCCAGCAAGGCTATATCCAGCGGACCCCCAGAGGTCGCACTGCTACCAAACTGGCTTACCGCCATTTTGGCCTGCAACGGGATCGGGGCGATCTTTTCGATCAGGAGCCGATCGATGAAACCGACAAGAACTGAACCATTTCGGGTGCATAAGCGTTTCCATGTCTGATGCTGAATTTATCTGGCCAATCCGTGTCTATTACGAGGACACCGATGTAGCCGGCGTGGTTTACTACGCCAACTATCTGAAATTCTTTGAACGTGGACGCACCGAATGGCTGCGCGCACTGGGTCTCGAACAGGATATTTTGATAGAGCAGGGTATCGCTTTTGTGGTGCGCCGTGCCGAAATCGATTACCTGAAGGCCGCACGTTTCAATGATGAGCTGGAAGTGCGAACCCGCGTCATCGAGGTGCGAAAGGCGAGCGTCAGATTCGGGCAAATATTGAGTCTGAAAAACAAGCCGGAATATGAAGTGTGTCGCGGCAATATTCTGGTCGCCTGTGTCAATATGGCGACCCTCAAACCTACACCCGTACCCGCAGCATTGCTGGAGGAACTAGAGCGTGACGTCTGAATTGATTTTTCCCGGCCTGACAACCGATATGTCCTTTATCGGGCTTTTCATGAATGCCAGCCTGCTGGTGCAGTTAATCATGGTCCTGCTGCTGCTGATTTCCGTGGTGTCCTGGGCCTTGATCATGCAAAAGTCACGGGTACTCAACAAGGCGTCCAGTGACAGCGAAGCCTTTGAAGACCGCTTCTGGTCCGGCATCGATCTCGCCAAACTGTATACGGACCTTTCATCGCGCCGACACGCCCCTTCGGGTCTTGAGGCTCTGTTCCAGGCCGGTTACCGGGAATTTGCCCGCTTGCGCAACCAGAAGGGAACGTCACCGGAAGCGGTAATGGACGGTACCCACCGGGCGATGCGGGTGTCCAACAGCCGGGAAGTCGAAAAGCTGGAAAACAATCTGTCGTTCCTCGCCACCGTCGGTTCCGTGTCTCCCTATATCGGCCTGTTCGGTACGGTATGGGGGATTATGAACTCCTTTATCGCGCTGGGATCGGTCAAACAGGCCACCCTTGCGATGGTCGCACCGGGAATTGCTGAAGCCCTGATCGCCACGGCGATGGGTCTTTTCGCGGCCATCCCGGCAGTGATTGCCTTCAACCGCTTCGGTAACCGCCTGCAGCGGATCGAAACCCGCTACGACAACTTCCTGGAAGAATTTTCCGGCGTCCTGCATCGTAAGGCTCACAGTGGTCCGAGTGCCACCATGACGGCTGAGTAACACCATGAGCCAGATGATAAAGAAAGCCCGGCGCCGCCAGATGGCGGAGATCAACGTGGTTCCCTACATCGATGTGATGCTGGTATTGCTGGTGATTTTCATGATCACCGCGCCGCTGATCACGGCCGGCATCCATGTGGAATTGCCGCAGGCAGAATCGGAAGTTCTGCCGCCGGATGCGGAAACGCCCCTGATTGCCAGTATTGACGAGACGGGCACCTATTTTCTGTCCATCGGCAGCGATACCAGTGATGCTCTGACGCTTGAAGAGCTGATCGAGAAGGTCCTACAGGCCCGGGAAGACAAACCTAACGCGCCAGTCATGATTGAAGGCGCCAAAAAAGTGGAGTACGAAAAAGTCGTACAATTACTGGTATCCCTTTCCGAGCAGGTCGGCATTGAAAATGTGGGCCTGATGACAGAACCCATGCCGGAAAGCTGAGAAGAGAGTCTCTGTGCCACGCGATCCTGATTTCAAACTCGCCTTGCTGGTTGCCCTGGTTGGCCATATCGTGGTCATCGGTTTGCTGGTATTTGGCTATAATTTCCGGGAAATTACCCCGACCGCGGGAGAGGGGCCTGTGATCAATGCCAAAATCATCGACACCCGCCCACTGATCGAAAAAAAGAAACAGCAGAAAATTGCCGAGCAAAAGCGTCTCGAAGAGCAGGCCCGCAAAAAACGTGAAGAAGAGCAGCGCAAAATCCGGGAAGCGGAAGCGGAGAAGCAGAGGATAGCGGAAGCCGAGCGCAAGCAGCGCGAGCAGGAACAGGAAAGGCAGCGCCAGGCGGAAGCGGAGAAAAAGCGCATCGCCGAGGCAGAGCGCAAGCAAAAGGAAGACGAGGCGCGCAAGGCGGCCGAAGCCGAAAAGAAACGTGTCGCCGAGGAAGAGCGCAAGAAGCAGGAAGCGGAAGAGCAGCGCAAGCGCGAAGAAGCCGAGCGCAAGAAACGGGAAGAGGAAGAACGCAAGCGCAAGGAAGAAGAAGCCCGCAAGAAGAAAGAAGCGGAAGAGAAAGCCAGACGCGAGCAGGAAGAAGCGGAGCGAAAGCGGTTGGAGGAAGAGTTGTTTGGCGAGATCGATGAAGCCGCTGAAGATTTGGAACTGGCCCGAGCAAAAGGCGTGGCCAATGAATTTGCCGCCCAAATCCAGCGCAAGGTCCGTGGCAACTGGATTCAGCCGACCCACACAGGTCGCGCCGAAATCCGTATCCAGGTCGGCCCCGGAGGCGTGGTTCTGGCGATTCTTGATTGCCAGGGCGACAATGCCTATTGCAGTACCGGCATCGCCGCCATAAAACGGTCGGAACCTTTACCCGTTCCCGATGATCCAAAAGCACTTGAACAACTGAAAAACCTCAGAATCATATTGGACCCCACACAGCAATGATGAAAAAAATCAGCAAACTTTTGTTAACGTTCGGTTTATCCGTCCTCGCCGCGACAGCGGCCAGGGCCGAAATCGACATCCTGATCACCCAGGGCATCGATGATGCCCGCCCGGTCGCGGTGGTGCCTTTCGAATTTGTCAGCAATGGCGTGACTGCCGCGCCGCCCCACGATTTGGCGGAAATTATTGCCAATGATCTGCGTCGCAGTGGCCTGTTCCGGCCGCTGGCCATCAAGGATATGCCGGCTCAGCCCCATAGCCTCGATCAGGTCAGTCTGGACCGGTGGCGGTCCCTGGGTATTGAGGCTCTGGTCATCGGCAAGGTCGAGGAAGTCCAGACCGGCCAGTACCGGGTGACCTATGATTTGTTGGATGTATTTCGGGCCGGGGCGCCCAACGTCAATCCCCGGGTTGCGACTTCCGGCCCGGCGGTGGGTCCGGCAAACCATTTGTTGCTGAGCCGTGAAGGCATTGCCAACAACAGCAATTATCGCCGTTACGGCCACAGAATTGCCGACGCCATCTACGAAAAGCTGACCGGCGAGCGGGGCGCCTTCGACACCTGGATTGCCTATGTCAATGTCGACAGGACCCTGTCCAAGCCCTTCCAGCTTTATATTGCCGACTCGGATGGCTACAACCCCCAGCGCATTCTCGCGTCCAACCAGTCCATCATGTCGCCGAACTGGTCCCCGGATGGGAAAAAGCTCGCCTATGTCTCTTTCGAGAATGGTCGCTCGGAAATCTTCATCCACGATATCGGTGCCCGATCCCGTGAGAAAGTCGCCAGTTTCAAGGGCATCAACAGCTCGCCGGTCTGGTCGCCCGACGGCCAACGCATGGCGATGGTCCTGTCGAAGGATGGCAACGCCGAAATTTATGTGATGGACTTGGCATCACGGAAAGTAACCCGCCTCACAAATCACTGGGCGATCGATACTGAGCCTGCCTGGGCACCGGACGGTCGGTCGCTGGTTTTCACCTCTGATCGGGGTGGAAAACCGCAGATCTATCGTGTTAATCTTTCTGGAAGTTTGCCCGAGCGGGTGACTTTTGAGGGCCGATACAACGCGGGCGCCGAATTTACCCCTGATGGCAAAAGACTGGTTCTGGTTCAACAGGTTGGCGGCGTTTACCGGATTGCTGTGTTGGACCTGGCCACTGGCAGCTCTCAGGTTCTGACGGAAACTCAACTGGACGAGTCGCCGACCCTGGCGCCTAACGGATCAATGATTATTTATGCAACGGCAGTACGCGGCAGGCAGCTGTTGAGCGCCGTATCACTTGATGGACGCTTCAAGGCGCGACTGCCATCAAACCAGGGTGAAGTGAAGGCGCCGGCATGGTCGCCTTTCCTGGACTGACAGAATTCCGGACCTTGTGCTGCAGGCAGCACAAGGCAGGTTTAAACAGCAACAACAAAATTATCAACAAACTGAAGGAGCTTACGTAATGCGCAATCAACTCGGTAAAGTCCTGCTGGCCGCCATCCTGGCCACAGCGGTTGCCGCTTGTACCTCAACCAAGAAGCCTGAAACAACTCTCCCTGAAGATACCTCTACTCAGGTAGACACAGGCGTCGACGTATCCGGTACTGAAGGCGTCAAAACGCCGGAAGAGCTGGAGCGCGAGCGCATGGAAGCTCTGCTGGCGGATACCACTGTCTACTTCGACTTCGACGAAGATCTGATCCGTCCCGATTACCAGGACATGCTGGCAGCACATGGCCAGTTCCTGCGTGACAACCCGAATTCCCGTCTGGTTCTGGAAGGCCACGCCGATGAGCGCGGAACCCCGGAATACAACCTCGCGCTTGGCGAGCGTCGCGGCAATGCGGTTGCCAACGTCCTGCGTTCTTTCGGTGCCGGCAGCAACCAGATTTCAGTCATCAGCTTCGGTGAAGAAAGTCCTGCCGATCCTGCTCACACTGAAGCTGCCTGGGCCAAGAACCGTCGGGTAGAACTGAAGTATCAGTAACAGGCTGTCCATGAAATTCAAATTTCAGGCAGTAACGACGGCGGTGGCCTTCATGGCGCTGTCGTCGGCTTTTGCCGCAGTCCCTATTATCGAAGCTGAATCCGATGACGCCAGACAGTCGCAGTCCCAATCCGCGGCAACAGCGACTCCGGCTTCCCGTAACGTGACCACCGAGCTGGTCTTCCAGATCAACGCCTTGCAAAACGAAGTGCGTCAACTGAGAGGTCAGATCGAGCAGAACGATTACCGGATCAAGCAAATTACCGAGCGCCAGCGTGAGCTTTATCTGGATCTGGATCGCCGTATTCAGGCGCTGTCAGGCGAGGCGCCGGCCAGTGGTCAAAGCGGTAGTAGTGTTGCCGGTTCGGCCCAGGGCGACGAGGAAAGAGCGGCTTACAACGATGCTTTCAGCCTGTTGCGCGAGCGCAAGTTGGTCGAAGCCAAAGCTTCCCTGGGAAATTTTCTTGAACGTTATCCGAACGGTGAGTTGGCCTCGAACGCCCACTACTGGCTCGGTCAGATCCTTTACAACGAAAAGAATCTGGAAGGCGCGCAGGATCACTTCTCCAGTGTCGTCAATAATTACGCTGATGCACCCAAAGCTCCCGATGCGCTTTACAAGCTGGGGCTGGTCTGGGAAGCGAAGGGCAATAATGCCGAGGCCCGAAAGACTTATGAATCGCTGATGAGCAAATATCCGGACGCAAGTGCGGCACAGCAGGCCAAGGCCCGGTTGACGACCCTGAACTAGGCAGACGCGAAAGTTCCTGATCAAGGCCGCTCTCGCGGCCTTTTTCTTGCCCGGCCTGACGGCGGCCCCTTTAAAAATCCCTGTTGTACGGCCAGTCTTCTGCTAAGATCGGCGCATTTTCCAGTAAGCCCCTGACCGCCAACGTGAGTCGTTTACGAATAACCGAGATATTCCATTCCCTGCAGGGTGAGACCCGTACTGTCGGCTTGCCGACGGTATTTGTTCGCCTCACCGGATGCCCGCTTCGCTGTCAGTATTGCGATACCGCCTACGCTTTTACCGGCGGCCATTATATGGAGCTCGACGACATCCTGGCGCAGGTGGACGATTACGATCCCCGCTTTGTTACGGTCACCGGCGGCGAGCCCCTGGCCCAGAAACCCTGCCTTGAACTGCTGTCCGCACTCTGTGATCGGGGCTACGAAGTCTCCCTCGAAACCAGTGGCGCCATGGATGTTTCCGGGGTCGATCCCCGGGTCGTGAAGGTGCTGGATCTGAAAACTCCCGGCTCGATGGAAATGGCTCGCAACCGGATGGAGAATCTGCCGCTGCTTGGCGATCGTGATCAGGTGAAATTTGTCATTTGTGATCGCCGTGACTACGACTGGGCCCGCATGACCATGGAGCAGCACAGGATTGACAGCCGTTGCGAGGTGCTCTTCTCGCCCAGTCATGAGCAACTTTCCGGAAAACAGCTGGCCGAGTGGATCCTGGCGGATAACTTGCCGGTCCGGATGCAAGTGCAAATCCACAAGTACCTGTGGAACGACGAGCCCGGACACTAGGGAGGCGATTCATGACTGCCAGTGCCAAAGCCGTCGTCCTGGTTTCCGGGGGGCTCGATTCCGCCACCAGCCTTGCGATTGCAAATTCGCGGGGGTTTGAGTGCCATGGCCTCAGCTTTGACTACGGCCAGCGCAGCGTGGCGGAAGTGGCGGCGGCAAGGCGTATTTGTGAAAGCCTCGGCGTGGCGGAGCATCTGGTGCTGAAGCTGGACCTTGGGCAGATAGGCGGCTCGGCGCTGACGGATACGTCAATCCCGGTGCCTGAAGCCCCCACCACGGGCATTCCGGTCACCTATGTGCCCGCCCGGAATACGGTGTTTTTGTCCCTTGCTTTGGGCTGGGCGGAAGTGCTGGGCGCCAGTCACATTTTTATCGGGGTCAATGCCGTGGACTATTCCGGTTACCCCGACTGCCGGCCTGAATTTATCAAGGCTTTCGAAGCCATGGCCAATCTGGCGACCAAGGCCGGGGTGGAGGGGCAGGTGCTCGCCATTGAAGCGCCACTCATTGATTTGACCAAGGCCGAAATTATCCGCCGCGGCCTCGAATTGGGGGTGGATTACGGACTCAGTGTGTCCTGCTACAATGCGGACGCGGAAGGTCGGGCTTGCGGTGTCTGTGACAGTTGCCGGATCCGTCGCGAGGGTTTCGCAGCTGCGGGGACAGATGACCCGACCCGTTATAGCTGACAATTTTTACCCTCGCCGCCGACTTGTACGATAACCAACAAGAGGAGCCAGGCTTTGGCATTGAATATCCGACTGCTGAAAAGCAACATTCACACCCCGACCAATGATACGGTCGCACTGATTGGCTATATTCCCGGTTATTTCACGCCCGGTGAATGCGACCGGATCCGGGCACTGGTCGAACAGATGCCGCTGTACACGGCGGGTACCGGCACCCAGGGCAAGCTGGATGCAGTGCGGGACTCCAGGATCAATTTTGCCGGCCCCGATGCGAATAACAGTTGGGTGTTCGACAAGCTGGAAGCCGCGTTGGAGCAGTTCAACGCCAAGTACTACCACTTCGATCTGTCCGGCTTTTACGAAGGTTTCCAGATTGCCAAGTACCCGGCGCCGTCCGGACATTATGACTGGCATGTGGATCTGGGCACGGGCCGGACGTCGACCCGCAAACTGAGCCTGTCCGTGCAACTGAGCGATGAGTCGGAGTATGCGGGTGGCGGTCTGGAGTTCTTTGCCAATGACATCGACGTGCCCCGCAAACAGGGTTCCCTGGTCGTTTTCCCGTCCTTTTTGGCACATCGGGTCAGTGCGGTCACCGAAGGCACCCGGATGTCCCTGGTGTCCTGGGTGGGCGGACCGCCTTTCCGCTAGACCCCGGCACAGAAACGCCGGGGGCCTTTCACCGCTGTGGGCAAAGGCCCTGCAAGCGGGTATAATGAGCCGCTTCAAATTTCACGGTAGCCTGGATATTACCGCGGGATCAGGGTCGTAAGCGCCCGGATCCACGGCAATTCCGGGTTTTTTACCAACTAAACACGCCATAATCCGGAGTCCGAAATGGCCCTAGAAAAAACCTTTTCCATCGTCAAGCCCGATGCCGTCGCCAAGAATGTTATCGGTGAGATTTACACCCGTTTTGAGCGCGCCGGCCTGCGCATTGTCGCGGCCAAGATGCTGCACCTGAGCCGCGAGCAGGCGGAAGGCTTCTATGCGGAACACAAGGAGCGGCCCTTCTTTGGCGCACTGGTGGAATTCATGACCTCCGGTCCGGTCATGGTCCAGGTTCTCGAAGGCGAAAACGCCATCAAGGCCAACCGCGAAATCATGGGCGCAACCAATCCGGCTGACGCCCTGCGGGGAACTCTCCGGGCTGACTATGCTCAGACTGTTGACGAAAACGCCGTCCACGGCTCCGACAGCCCAGAGTCCGCCGAGCGGGAAATCGCCTATTTCTTCGGTGCCGAAGAGATTTGCGGCCGCACCCGCTAGGCCACTGGCTCGACCCGGTTGCGGCCTGGCCGCAACCGGACCCGGACCCTCCTGTCATTGGGGTCCTGAAAAATTGAATGACAACCGACACTACGCTTAAAGGTATTCTAATGAGTAATCAGAAGGTTAATTTACTCAACCTGACACGCGACGACATGGCAGAGTTTTTCGCCCAGCTTGGCGAGAAACCTTTCCGCGCGCAGCAGGTTATCAAGTGGGTTCATCAGCTCGGAATCGACGATTTCGACGCCATGACCAATATCAGCAAATCCCTGCGCGCCAGACTCAAGGAAGTCGCGGAGATCCGCGGTCCGGAAGTCATTACCGAACAATTATCCAGCGATGGTACCTGCAAGTGGGCGCTGCGCCTGGACGGTGGCCAGGCTGTTGAAGCGGTGTTTATCCCGGAAGCCAATCGCGGCACCCTGTGCGTCTCCTCTCAGGTGGGCTGTGCGCTGGACTGCAGCTTCTGCTCGACGGCCCAGCAGGGCTTCAATCGTAATCTCTCCGTTGCCGAGATCATCGGCCAGGTCTGGCATGCTGTCCGGGCGCTCGGCATCAAGAATAATTCCGAAGAGCGGGTGGTCAGCAATGTGGTGATGATGGGCATGGGTGAGCCCCTCGCCAATTTCGACAATGTGGTCAAGGCCATGTCCATCATGCTGGATGACAATGCCTACGGCCTCTCCAAGCGGCGGGTTACCCTGAGTACATCCGGCGTGGTGCCGGCGCTGGACCGGCTTGGTGAGCAGATCGACGTGGCCCTGGCCCTGTCACTGCATGCCCCCAACGACGAGTTACGGGACCAACTGGTGCCCATCAACAAGAAGTATCCGATCAAGGTGTTGCTGGACAGTGTCCGCAACTATCTCGACAAGTCGGCGGCCGCCAAGAAGGTGACCATCGAATATGTGATGCTTGACGGGGTAAACGACCGACCGCACCATGCCCGGGAACTGGCGCGGCTGTTGACCAACGTGCCCTGCAAGATCAATCTGATCCCGTTTAATCCGTTCCCGAACACCCAATATGTGTGCTCCAGTCACGAAACCATTGAAAAGTTTGCACAAATTCTGATAAACAAGGGTTATATTGTGATGACTCGCAAGACCCGGGGGGATGATATCGACGCGGCTTGCGGACAACTGGTTGGCCAGGTCAACGATAAAACCAAACGAAAACAACGCAAACTTATTGAAATTGGGATGGTTACACATTGATGAATCGCAAGTATCGCCTGCTGGCCCTGACAGGGTCGCTGCTTCTGGTGGCGTGTACCACGTCGACGACTTCCACTTCCACGACCTACACGAGCGAAAATGCGCCCATGGCCGCGGAAAAGAAATTCGACAACACCAAAGCGGCCATGACCCGGCTGTCTCTCGGCCTGCAGTATCTGGGCCGGCAGAATATGGAGGCGGCCAAGGTCAATCTGGACAAGGCCTATGAATACGCGCCGAAGAATGGCGACGTACTTTACGGTATGGGCTATTACTACCAGCAGGTGCGCGAATTCGACAAGGCGGAAAGCTTCTACAAGCGGGCCCTGGCGGTCAATCCGACCAATGCCGACTACCAGAATGCCTATGGTGCGTTTCTGTGCCGGCAGGGCCGGTATCCGGAAGCCGAGAAGCTATTCCTGTCTGCCGCAGAGTCCCCGACCTACGCGCTCGTTGGCGTCACCTATGAAAATGCCGGCAAGTGTGCCCGGGACGCCGGCGATGAAGCCAAGGCAACCCGTTATCTGCGCAAGGCGCTGACTTTCAACCCCCGCCTGCCCGGGGCGCTGCTGGAAATGTCCGACATCGAATTCGTGAATGGCCGGCCCGAGCGCAGTGAAGCCTATTTACTGCGTTATGAGCGGGTGGCCCGCCATACGCCGCGCTCCCTGTGGCTGGGTTTCCGGATCGCACAAACTCTCGGCAGTCGTGACGCGATGGCCAACTATGCCCTCAAGCTTGAGCGCATGTATCCCGATTCCGAAGAAACCGCGCTCTACTACAAGCTGAAGTAGCCATGGCTGATACGGTAACCGACATCGAGTCAGGCCCCGGCGCTTGCCTGGCCGCAAAGCGGCAAGCGAACGGTCTGACCGTGGAGCAGGTCGCCGGGCGTTTGAAGCTCACCGCCCAGAAAATCCGTGAGATCGAAGCGGATAACTTCGAGCCCCATACCCCGCTTGTTTTCTACCGGGGCTATCTGAAATCCTATGCCGCACTGATGCGGGTGCCGGGCGCGGAAGTTGTCGAGCGCTTTGACGCGCTGGCAGCACAACGGGGCCTGGCGGACGGCGAAAATCTGATCCAGGACACCCGAGAGCGCGATACAACCCGTCCACGAGCCAGTCAGAAACCCCTGATCATACTGGCCCTCGCTACCCTCATGGCAGTGGTGGGTTTCTGGCTCTCCCGTGACGCAGGCGCCCTGGCCTGGCTCGGAGATGCCGGCAGCAGCGACCCGGCAGCCTCGATTCCGACGGGCGAGCAGGGGGCGAGGGTACCGGCCCGGTCCGGCGTTCCGGTCAACGCCAGTGAAACTCCTGACCCCGCAATGACTCCAACAGAAAAGACGAAGGCCGGAGAGCCTCTGACTTTCACGACACCCGAGTAGTAATTTGATGAACCCCGAATCCTGGATCCAGCGCCGCAAAAGCCGCCAAATCATGGTCGGTAACGTACCCGTGGGTGGCGATGCGCCAATCGCCGTACAGAGCATGACCAACACCGAAACCTGCGATGTTGACGCCACTGTCGCCCAGATACGGGCGCTGGCTGATACCGGCGCCGATATTGTCCGGGTATCCGTGCCCACCATGGATGCCGCGGAAGCTTTCCGCGAGATCAAGAAGCAGAGCCCGGTGCCCCTGGTCGCGGATATTCATTTTGATCACCGCATTGCACTGAAGGTCGCGGATTACGGCGTGGACTGTTTGCGCATCAATCCGGGCAATATCGGCCGGGAAGACCGCGTTCGGGCGGTGGTGGATACTGCGGCGGAAAAAGGTATTCCGATCCGTATCGGCGTCAATGCCGGCTCCCTGGAAAAGGACCTGCAGGAAAAATACGGCGAGCCGACCCCTGAAGCCCTGGTGGAATCGGCCCTGCGTCATATTGAAATTCTCGAGCGATTGAATTTTCGCGATTACAAGGTCAGCCTGAAAGCCTCCAATGTCTATATGACAGTCTCGGCGTACCGGATTCTGGCGGCGCAAATCGACAACCCCCTGCACCTTGGCATTACCGAGGCGGGCGCGGCCCGTGCCGGCGCCGTAAAATCGGCGGTGGGCCTCGGCATGCTGCTGGCG
>JASBTO010000110.1 GCA_030148365.1 Kangiellaceae bacterium | reverse complement strand
GCCCCGGCCGGCCGCCTCGCGCAGCCAGTGTCCGGCCCGCTCCAGGTTGGCTTCCGCAGAGCAGCCGCTGGTCATCTGCACCAGGCCTACGGTCACTTGTCTGTCGATGGTGGTTCCTCCTGCTGTGTCTCCGGCTCCAATGCGGGCTCTTGCCGGGGCGGTTGACCGATCTGCTTTTCCAGCTCGGCCTTGTCGATTTTGACTTCCGTTGCGGTTTTCTTCACCTGGGTCATCACCGGATCCGACAGGGGTCCGCTGACCTGGTATTCGATACTGGAGACCACCTTGAGCGCCGGTTCCAGCATCTGGTTAAGCAAAAATATCAGCAAGCCTGTTGTCGGCTCCAACGCAAATCCCGCCAGCACCGGCAGGCTGGAATTAAGTTTGGGGAACACCGTGATCCGCTCGTCGATGGTGCTGTCGACCAGATCCACTTCACCGCTGATCTCGACGTCCGCGCTCGTGCCCTTGATAGTCGCTTCTTCGCTGGTCAGCTTGCCGTCGCCGATACTGAACCGGCCCTGGATGCTGTCGTAGAAAAATCCCTTGCTGAACAGATCGGAGAAATCCAGTGCCAACCTGCGCTTGAGGGACTGAAGGCTCAACAGGCTGAAGACCCGTGCCCCCTTGTCACTGACATCGGTGATAGAGCCCTTGCCAACGTCAAACTCCAGTTGCCCGGTCATGGTGGCGAGGCTGAAATCGACAAAGCTGCCCGGCCAGTTGACCGCCAGCTGGCCCTCGGTTTCACTGTCGCGAATACTGTCGCCGAATCCCCAGGACTGGAGAACCTGGCCAATGTCGTCACTGACAAACTCGATATTTATCTGGCTGGTATTGAGGTCCGCCGCTTGCCAGTCCCCGGTTACAGCAGCGTTCCAGACGGGCTCAAGTTGCCAGTTGCCCGACAAATCCACCTTGTCCGGCGTCGCACGCCGCAGAATCAGATCGATACTGCCGAGCCTCATGTCGTTGATAATGCATTGCTGACAGCCAAGCGCCATGGGCGCCAGATCTGCCGGTTGCAGCGTCGAGGCTTTGGCTGCCGCTTCCGGTTTGTCGGAAGTCTCCGGCGTGTTCAGCACCAGGCGATCAAACTGCCAGTTCTTTTCGCCACCGGGCAACCATTGCAGGGCACCGACGATATCGGGAGAGTCCAATTCGATACTCCACGGGTCATCCGTGATCGGTCGCCGGGCAGCAAGCTCGAGATGGGGTACCAGAAATCCCCAGGCATCCAGTTGTCCAATCTCGACATCGACGGACTCCAGCCATACCGGCCAGTCGGAAGCTGACGACGGGCGACCGGGTTGAGGGCGCGCTCCCGGACTGTCATCCGGACGCACCGCCTTGACCAGATCCAGCCACTCGCCCATGTCGGCCCGGGGCAGGTAGGCCGCAACAACCAGCCCTGCCTCCGGGGTTTCCGGCGGTAACACCTCACCGACCAGCGCCTGACCGTTGATAATCTGCCACGGCTGCTGGTCGACCTTCAGTTGCGCGGCAGCCTTGAGCGCGGCGCCCCAGTTGATGCGCAGATCGGCGCGCCCGGATTTTTCTGCAAAAGACAGCTGAAAGGGCCGTCTTTGACCGGCCTCCTTGGCCAGGGGCGCCGGTCCCCGGACCGCCAGGTCACGGGCGCCGGACTGGACGATCAGTGCCATTTCAGAATCATCACCAGAGCCCTCAAAGGTCAGGTGGCCCTGATAGTCCAGCGTACCGGCCAACATCTCTCCCGGTGCCGGCATCAGCCATGTGCCCAACTTGCCGGCCTCGGCAGTGCCGGAAAAATCAATCAGCGCCTGCTCTGGCCGATCGGCAAACCCGCCCTGCCGAAAAGTGCCGGCAAAGGCGCCACCCAGTAACCGGCCGGTAAGTTGCTCTGCCCGGGCACCGGCTTCGCTGAACTCGACCTCGCCCTGCAACTGTTCGAGTCGCAGGTTGACCGGTTTGATGGCAAGCGCATTGTCCGCCAGCCTGACCTTGCCCCTGACCTTCGCGGCGAACGGGTTCAGGGTAAGCTCGAGTTGCAGATCCGTCGGCAGGGGACCTTCGAGCGTCAGCGGCTCAAAGGCCGCACCGAGCCATTCCTGCAAGGGGGATGCGTTCAAAAGGGCGGGCAGTTTGTCGCCACTGCCTTCGGCGTGGCCGGCAATGCTCAGGGTGGCCGGCTTGGCACTCATGGCCGGAATACGGGCGCTGGCGCGGGACAGGGGCATACCCAGCAGGCGCGCCCGATCAACATCGATTGCCATGCTGTCGCCGATAAACCAGAGGTCGGCATCGAGTCCGGTCAACGTCGGCCATTCGGGATCAAACCGGAACCGGCCCTGCTCCAGCCGGCCGTAAGTGGCAAACTGGCCTTCCGCATTATCAAAAGGAAAAGCGCCGAGGGGACCGCGCATGGCAATTTGTGCAAAGGTCAGGCGTCCGCCGTCAAGGCCATCGGTCAGCAGGGACACCAGCTTGTCGGACATGATCCGGACGGGCAGATACTTGCCGGCGTTGGCCGCCCGGGCGTTCGTTACCTCGCCGTAGATGCCGAGTTCTCCCTTCGAAGAGACGGCATCGACAGCGCCGGCGGAAACCGCCTCAGCATCGTAAAAGTAATCAGCGGCAGCCGCCAACTCGGCGTCCGCAGTCGTCGCGATGATATGGGGAGCCTGCAGCCGGAAACTGCCGGCTTGCCGTTGCCAGGCGCCGGTCATCTCGAGCCGGTCCACAGCAAGCGGTGCGGGAAACAGGTCGCCGAAATCCAGTACTGCAGACTCGCCTGACAAGCTGAAATTGCCATCCTCTCCCCGGAACTCCGCGTCCCCCTGCAAGGGCCCGAAACCGGGAATTTTCCGGACCTGTCGTACCGACAGGTCACGAACCCGGGCATCGCCGCGGATCTGTCCGACCGCGCCCCGCTCGAGCTGCCATTGGAGATCCAGCAACTCCAGCGAACCTTCCGGCGCCGCGGCCACCAGGTAGCCTGACGCCGCCTCCGGCAGCAATCCGGAGTGGCCCAGCACGCCCGATATTCCGGCCGCCGGCAGTTCCCGCACCGCCAGATGCCATTGGCTGCCGGTCGCGGTGGGCTGAAAGCGCAGCGACAGCGCCGGGCCCTCCTGTTCCGGGTCCGATCCGCCCAGGGCAATGCGTTCGCTGACCAGATGCCAGCCATCACCCTGGGGTCGAAGTTGCGCCCGGAAGTGGGCAGCTTCAGGTATGGCCCCGGGCTCGGCGGCAAACTTCAGGTCGCTAATCACAAGATCCAGGAAACCCTCGGAGAACTGTCCGTTGTTCCGGGTCAGCCAAAGTTGCAGATCCGCCTGGCCGGCAGTGACTTCGCTGGTTCCGAAGGGTTCTGACAGCAGTGCCAAGGGCACCTGCACGCCTTCCAGAAAAGCCTGCACGCGGCTGTTGTCAGACAGCGGATGCCCCTCACTCTCGATAACCAGCCGGCCACTGCCCTGCCCGGCAGTAAAGCGGGCCAGGATCTGGTGCTCCTGACGACGGTTGCGCACGTTGATTTCCGGGATCCGGATAGCCAGAGGCGCAGCGCCGGTCCGGTAATAATCAATCCGGGAGTCGGTCAGGGTAATGTCTGACTGATTCAGCAACAGTTCCAGGGCGCGGCGGAATTGCCATTCCATCTGGCTCCGGGTCAGGGTATCGCCGCGCAAGTGCGGGACAGAGCCGGTATCCGGCTCTACGGACACCGTCAGGCCGCGGCTGGTGACCTGTTCGGTGCGTAGGGACCAGGTCAGCAGGCTGCGCCAGAAGTCGACCGAGAATTCGCCATGCTCCAGTGTCACCAGCATCCGCTGGCTGACGGCATCCCGGACTTCCACCTGTTCGACAAAAACACTCGGACCCAGCCCATGCCATTCTGCACGGATCCCGGCGATGGCAATTTCACGGCCACTTTTTTCGGACAACCAGTCGGCGACCCACACTTCATCGTCGAGCCACGCCGGCAGCAACAGCCGGGCCACCGATACGAGCAGGGCAAAAGCGATGATAAAGATCGACAGAATCAGATAAATGCGGCTGAGCAGCCGGAAATGCCATGGGGATTTACTGACGGTCATCTACATCAAAACCACATCAAATTGGTCCTGACTGTACAGGGACTCCGCTTGCAGGCGAACCGGTCGTTCGACAAAGGCTTCCAGTTCGGCGAGATTGCTGGCCTCTTCGTCGAGCAGACAGTCGACCACGTCCTGGGATGCCAGCACCAGAAACTTTTGCGCTTCATAGGCCCGGGCGGCACGGTTGATCTCCCGGAAAATTTCATAGCAGACGGTTACCGGCGTCTTGATAAATCCACGCCCGTTACAGATACCACAGGGCTCACACAACAGGTGCTCCAGACTTTCCCGTTGCCGCTTGCGGGTCATCTCCACAAGTCCGAGCGCCGAGACTTCCGAGATCTGGGTTTTCACGTGATCCTGGGCCAACGATTTTTCGAGGGTGCGCAGAACCTGACGCTTGTGCTCGTCTTCCAGCATGTCGATAAAATCGACGATGATGATGCCGCCGAGATTCCGCAGTCGCAATTGCCGCGCGACGGCTGACGCCGCTTCAAGATTGGTCTTGAAAATGGTTTCTTCCAGGGTCTTGTGGCCGACAAAAGCACCCGTATTGACGTCAATCGTGGTCATGGCTTCGGTCTGGTCCATGATCAGATAGCCGCCGGATTTCAACGCCACTTTGCGCTCCAGAGCCCGCTCGATTTCCTCTTCGATATTGTAAAGATCGAAAATCGGCCGCTCGCCCTGATAGGCTTCAACCCGCTCGCGCATGGTCGGTAAAAATTTGTCGCAAAATGACAATATCTGATGACAGGTCGTCCGGCTGTCCACCCGGATTTTTTCCACATCTGCCTCGATGACATCACGCAGGGTACGCAACACCAGAGACAGGTCTTCATGGATGACGCCCGGAGCCGTGACCTGCTCCATGTCTGCCTGGATCCCGGCCCAGAGTTTTTTCAGAAACTCGGCGTCCCGGTGCAGGGCGGATTCTTCAGCGCCTTCGGCCGCCGTGCGGATGATAAACCCCCTGGAGGCTCCATCGGTATCGGTGTCGACGATTTCCCGAAGCCGGTTACGCTCTTCCTCGCTGGCAATCCGTTGGGAAACCCCGATGTGCTGATTGGTCGGCATCAACACCAGGTAACGGGAAGGAATGGTCAGGTGGGTGGTCAGGCGTGCGCCCTTGCTGCCAATCTGATCCTTGATGACCTGTACGACGAGAGACTGGCCCTCACGCAGCAATTCGGTGATCTCCGGTACCGGCGCATCCTTGTCGATCTCGCCATTGTTACGCGGCGGCAGGATTTCGGCGACGTGGAGAAAGGCGGCTTTTTCCAGGCCCAGATCGATAAAGGCGGCCTGCATGCCGGGCATGACCCGCTTGACCACGCCCTTGTAGATATTGCCGACCAGCCCCCGACTGACCCCCCGCTCGATATGCACTTCCTGAAGGACGCCGTTTTCGACCACGGCCACCCGGGTCTCCTGGGGGGTGACGTTGATCAGGATTTCTTCGCGCATGGGGCTCCGTCGGTAATGATTTTTCCGGTTACCGGAAACTCTACCTGATGGTCACGGAGCAATTCCAGCGTTTCAAACAACGGCAGGCCGACAATTCCTGTGTAGCTGCCGATGATGTGCCGGACAAAAGCCGCGCCCTTACCCTGAATACCATAGGCTCCGGCCTTGCCCCGGGGCTCCCCGGTGCCGATATACCAGTCCACTTCTTCCGGGCGGATCCTTCTGAAAGCAACTTCGGAGCGGCTCACCCGGACCCGGGTCTGGCCATCGACACACAGGGCGACGGCAGAGATCACCTGATGACAGCGTCCCGACAGCAGACTGAGCATTTCCCGGGCAGCGCTATCGTCGGCCGGCTTGCCGAGAATACGGTCGTCAACGACCACATCGGTATCGGCGCCGAGCACCGGCAGATGGGGTTGCCGCTCCGGGCAGGCCCATCCCGCCCGGGCCTTGTCGGCCGCGACCCTGCGTGCGTACTGCTCCGGAGTTTCCGGCTGCTGGCGGACTTCCTCGACGGCGACGGAAATCTGCTGGAAAGGTATGTCGAGTTGCTGCAGCAGCTCGGCCCGGCGGGGAGACGCGGAGGCCAGACAGATGACGGGCGGTCGGGTCCGGGTCACCGGACTAGGCCACCCGGAAATATCGGCGCAGATTCCGCAACACAATAAAGGCCAGGGGCCAGAGCACGGCGCTGGTCGCTGCCGGCAACCAGTAGCGCCAGCCGGTCACCTGCTGACCGGTGATGTTGAGCAGCCACAGAGTCAGCAGCAAATAAAGAATGACCAGCAGGAAAATGACGCCGGTCTGTTGCAAGCGGGTCACGGCGCGCAAGCGCTGATGGCTGACCGCAACCACAAAGGCCAGAACGGAAAAACCGATGGCATGCAAACCGAGCAAGGTGCCGGTGACCACATCCAGACACAGGCCCAGCACAAACCCGGTACCGATGCCGACCCGGTCCGGGGTCGCCATGGTCCAATAGATAAACGCGAGTACCGCCAGTTCCGGGCGCAACATCTGCCATTTTTCGGGGATCGGCAACAGGCCTATCAGCAAGGTCATCAGCAGAGTCAGGTAGATAACCCAGCCGCCATGTTTCTCCTTGCGTCTCATGGTTGCACCTGCTCCAGTCCATTGGGGCTCGCCGGCTCCGCGAACGGCTGGGTGTCCGGGTCCGGCCAAATCAGCAGGACATGATCGGCGGTGGCAAGCCGCGCCGAGGGTAACGCCGAAATAAACGCATAGGGCTGACCGGGATCGCGGCGCACTTCGCTGACCACGGCGACCGGAAAACCATCGGGGAATTTCTGTCCCAGGCCGGAGCTGACCAGCAAATCCCCGGCCCGGATATCCGCGGTGTTGGGGATATAGGCAAGCCGCAGTTCGTCACTGTCACCGGACCCCTGGGCGATAGCCCGCAAACCGTTACGGTTCACTCGCACCGGCATGCCGTGATTGACGTCGGTAATCAGCAGGACGCGGCTGGACAGGCTCGACGTTTCCCGGACCTGCCCCATGACGCCGTCGGCATCAACCACCGCCTGACCGGCATAGACGCCGTCCAGTTCGCCCTTGTTGATGAGGATTTCCCGGGTGTAGGGCGCAATGCCCACGGACAGCACTTCCGCGACCAGGCGTTTGCCTTCCTGGTCCCGGGCGGCGCCCATCAGGGCCCGCAAGCGGGCATTCTCCGATTCCAGAGCCACGAGCCGCTGGATCTGCGCTTTCAGGATCAGCTGTTCGTCCTTGAGGCGCTGATTTTCCCGCTGCAGATCACTGCGACTGATGATGTTGGTATCCGCCCAGCCGAGCATGTCGTCGGGCAGGTTGGCAAGATAATAAAGAGGGGTCAGGACCGTTGAGAATGCGTTCCGGACAATGTGCAGATAATGGAAACGATGATCAATGACCATCAGGGCAGTCGCGAGCACCAGGGCCAGTAATAGCCTGGCGACATAGGATGGCCCCTGACTGAATATGGTCTTGATAGCTACCCCCAGGCCGGTCCGGTCAAGGGCCTGTTGTCAGGCCCTGCCGTCCGGAAAAGTCTTACTCGTATGAGAACAGATCGCCGCCATGCTGGTCGAGGGTCTCCAGAACCTTGCCGCCGCCACGGGCGACGCAGGTCAGCGGATCTTCGGCGACAATAACCGGCAGGCCGGTTTCTTCCATCAGCAACCGGTCGAGTTCCCGAATCAGGGCGCCACCACCGGTCAGCACCAGGCCTCGCTCGGAAATATCCGCGGCCAGTTCCGGCGGGGATTGTTCCAGCACGCCCTTGACGGCACGCACGATGCCCGCGAGGGGATCCTGCAGGGCTTCGAGAATCTCGTTACTGTTGATGGTAAAGCTGCGCGGCACACCCTCGGCAAGATTACGGCCCCGCACGTCCAGTTCCATAAGTTCATTGCCAGGATAGGCAGTGCCGATTTCGTGCTTGACCCGCTCGGCAGTGGCCTCGCCAATCACCGTACCGTAGTTGCGACGGATGTAGTCGATGATGGCCTCGTCAAAGCGGTCACCACCAATTCTGACCGAATCGGAATAGACCACACCGTTGAGGGAAATAAGGGCAATTTCAGTGGTTCCGCCACCGATATCGACAACCATGGAGCCGCGGGCTTCCGCAACCGGCATGCCGGCGCCTACCGCGGCCGCGACCGGCTCTTCAATCAGATTGACTTCCCGGGCGCCGGCGCCCATGGCGGATTCCCGGATCGCCCGGCGTTCGACCTGGGTCGAACCACAGGGTACGCAAATCAGTACCCGGGGGCTGGGCCGGAAGAAAGTATTGTCATGCACTTTACGGATAAAGTGCTGGAGCATTTTTTCAGTAATTTCGAAATCCGCTATGACGCCATCCTTGAGCGGACGGATGGCAACAATATTACCCGGTGTCCGACCCAGCATGCGCTTGGCCTCGACCCCGACTGCGGCGATGGATTTGGCACCACCGGGGCGGTCCTGACGGATCGCGACGACGGAGGGTTCGTTCAGCACAATGCCCTGATCGCGGACGTAGATCAACGTATTGGCCGTACCCAGATCGATCGACAGGTCGGTAGAAAAAACACCACGTAATTTTTTAAACATGAGCCGGGAAATTCCTGAACTAGATGCAAACTGGAATTATTTGATTGCCCCAAACAACGCCATAGGTCATGTGAGAACGCCAAACCAGCCATTCCCTCCGAATGCGCGCTACTCTACCAACCCCGTCAGGGGCGGGCAAGCTGGAAATGCACGCGAAATGCCGCTTCACCTTTTTGTCCGGTCGAGCTTTGTGTGTCAACCAGTGTCTTGCGGCTGGCGACAGTATACACGGCCCGCCGCGCGGGCGGCAGTTCCACTTATAGACCCGCTTCACAAAAAATGATTCCCGGTGGATTCCTGGTCCCCGGGATGCCGGCCCCGGGTAACCCGGTCCTGACCGGACAGGTCCGCGTGACATTCCACCTCACAATACCCCAGGGCGATCAGCAATTCTGCCACCGCTTGCTTCTGGGCAAAGCCATGTTCAAGCAGCAACCAACCACCGGCTTTTAGCAGTTGCCGGCTTTGCTCCGCGATAACCCGGATGTCGGCCAGCCCCTGCTCAGCTGCCGCCAGCGCCGAGCGTGGTTCAAAACGGACGTCGCCTTCGCCAAGGTGGGGATCTTCCGGGTCGATATAAGGTGGGTTGCTGATCACCAGATCAAATTGCGCCGGCGCCAGTGCGTCGCCCCAATGTCCCTGCATCAGTGCCAGCCGGTTTCCGTCGACTTGCCGCCGATTACGATTTGCGACCGCTAGTGCTGCCGCTGAGGCATCGACCGCGAGAATCCGGGCTTCGGGAAACTCACTGGCCATCGCCAGCGCAATCGCACCACTGCCGGTGCCGAGATCGACGACGGTTGAGTCCGGCGTCATCAACTGCAGGGCAGTTTCCACCAGCAACTCGGTTTCCGGGCGCGGGATCAGGGTCGCGGGGTTTACTTGCAAGGGCAAGGACCAGAATTCGCGCCAGCCGGTGAGATAGGCAACCGGCTCGCCCGCGACACGACGGGCGACCAGGCTTTCGAATTGTTCCTGCTGCTCCGGGGTCAGGGTGCGCTCGGGCCAGGTCATTAGCCAGGTCCGGTCCCGGTCGATAACATGGGCAAGCAGAACCTCGGCATCCAGTTTCGGCGTCTCGGAGGCGCCCGCTTTGGTCAGCTGCGCGGCAGCGGTGCCCAGCGCTTTCTCAATCGAGAGATGCCGGGACATCGACACTGACTTTTTTGAGCAGGCTGAAGGCCAGCTGTTGATCATAATAGGCCGCTTCATTGATAAAGCTGGCGTAAATTCCTGTCGGGCCGCGCCAGTTGATTTCACTGCCGTCAAAGCGCTGCAAGATCGGCTGACCGGGTTTCAGCTCCCGGAAATCCCGGTCCTGCAATTGTTGATGCACCATGCCGCCGAGATTACCGGACTCGTCTTTGGGCAGGGACACCGTGTCAAAATACCGGAACAACTCCAGAGAGGCGGGCAGCTCCGGCAGCGCATTTTGGTTGTAAAGCTCGATAAAATCGAGAATATGGCCAACGGCCAGTTCCGACAGGTCAAAAGCATCAGCGCGCAACAACCCCTGGGGAACCGGGCCCACTTCCACGAGAATATTGTGGTCACTGATTGATGACAGGAAATGGTGATCCTCCATCAATGCGCCTTCGGAGGTTATGACCGCGGTTGGCATCTGCATTTGCAACCACGCGCACAATTGCAGGTGAAACGCATCTTCCCGGGTGACCACGAAGGTGCAGCCCATGTTGGCGGTGGTCGTGTGCAGGTCGATAATCAGGTCCGTGGCTGCATCACCCTTGGGACCGAGTTGCCGGTTCAGTTCCCGGGCCCGGCTGGCTTCATGCGTTTGAATCTCCCGGGTCAGCCGGTCGACACTGAACTGGCGATTGAGGTCGACATCCAGGTAACGCTTGTTGGCCGCCACTGCCTCGGGATTGGCAATCAGGCAGTCGCTTTTGAACGAGGGACGGGTGACGAATTCCGGTTGAGACTGCCATTTGCGGATCAGGTGCACGCCAGTCAGTTCATTGCCGTGGGTGCCTCCGACCAGCGCCACCTTTTTGATAGTCACGAATCGCTCTGCCCGGACAGGGCCGCGAGCTGGTCGGCCTGGTATTCGTTGACGAGGGGCTCAACCACCTGCTCCAGTTCCCCCTCAATGACTTCATCAAGTTTGTAGAGCGTCAGGTTTATGCGGTGATCCGTCAACCGGCCCTGAGGGAAATTGTAGGTCCGGATCCGCTCCGAGCGATCGCCACTGCCGACCAGATTGCGGCGCATTTCCGTCTGCTCGCTGCGCTGCTTGTCTTCTTCCCGGGACAAGAGCCGCGCCGCCAGCACCGACATGGCCTTGGCGCGATTCTTGTGCTGGGAACGCTCGTCCTGGCACTCCACCACGATGCCGCTGGGCAGATGGGTAATGCGGATCGCCGAGTCGGTTTTGTTGACGTGCTGGCCGCCGGCGCCTGAAGCCCGGTAGGTGTCTACTTTCAAATCCGCCGGGTTGATGTCGATAGCGTCCACCTCGTCGGCTTCCGGCATAACCGCAACCGTACACGCGGACGTGTGGATGCGCCCCTGGGATTCCGTCTCCGGCACCCGCTGCACCCGGTGGGCGCCTGACTCGAACTTGAGTCGGGAAAACACCGCGTCGCCGGCAATGCGGGCGATAATTTCCTTGTAACCGCCGTGCTCGCCGGGGCTTTCGCTGATGATCTCCACCTGCCAGCGGTTTTTCTCTGCGTACTTGCTGTACATCCGGAACAAATCACCGGCAAAGAGCGCAGCCTCGTCGCCGCCGGTGCCGGCCCGGATTTCCAGAAAGGTATTCTTGTCGTCATTGGGATCCTTCGGCAGCAACAGTTTCTGCAGGGACAATTCCAGCCGCTCCAGATCCTCCTTCGACGATTTCAGTTCCTCCTGCGCCATCTCGCGCATGTCAGGGTCGTCATCTTTGAGCATCTCATCAGCGGCGTCGATAGCCTGCTGGGCCTGCCGGTAGCGCCCGAATGCCTCCACGACTTCGCCAAGCTGGGCATATTCCCTGGACAGATCGCGAAACCGGTTTTGATCCCCGATCACGTCCGGGTCGCCCAACAAGGCACTCAACTCTTCGTGACGCTCGGTCAGCCCGTCAAGTTTGGCAAGGATGGAATCCTGCAACATGGTCAGTCGTCCTGCTCCAGTTCAAATAAAATCCGGCCGATTTTCAGCCAGTCCTGACGTCCCCGCTCTCCGGCCTGGCGAAGTTGCACCGTCGGTGTATGCAAGTACTTGTTGGCCAGCCGCCGCGACATTTCCGTAAGCACGGCTTCCGCCGACTCGCCCTTGCGCAGTCTCTGCATTGCCCGCTCCAGTTCCTTGTCGGTCATGGCCATGACCTTTTCCCTGAGCGCCCTGACAGCGTCCAGATTTTCCTGTGCTGCAACCCACGCCAGATATTTCTGCGCCTGGGTATGGATAATGGTGCGCGCTTCCCGGGCCGCCTTTTTGCGGGACTCGAGATTTTCCTGAATGACACCTTCCAGATCATCAACCGTATACAGATAGACGTCGTGCAGATCCCGCACTTCCGCCTCGATGTCCCGGGGCACGGCCAGATCGATCATCAGCATCGGCCGGTGGCGTCGGCGGTCCAGGGCTTTTTCCACCATGCCCTTGCCGACAATCGGCAGCGGACTGGCGGTCGAGGCAATGACAATATCCGCCTGCTCCAGACAGGCCGGGATTTCGCCCAGCAGCACGCCGGTGCCGTCGAAACGGGCCGCGAGTTTCTGCGCGTTGGCAAGTGTCCGGTTGGCCATGGTCATGTCCGTTACGCCCTGTTGACGGAAATGCCGGGCTGCAAGTTCCACGGTTTCACCCGCCCCGATGAACAGGGCCTTGAGATCCGAAAAGTCGCTGTAGATATGCCGGGCCAGACTGACGGCGGCAAATGCCACCGACACCGGGTTATTGCCGATCCCGGTTTCATGGCGGACCTGTTTGGCGACCGCGAAGGTACTCTGGAACAAGCGCTCCAGGATCGGACCGAGGGTGCCGGCGTTGCGGGCCAGGGCCACCGAATTTTTCATTTGCCCGAGGATCTGCGGCTCCCCGAGTACCAGCGAGTCAAGTCCGCTGGCGACCTGCATGATATGAGCCACCGCGGCTTCACCGGTGTGCCGGTACAGACAGTCCTCAATCTCCCCGGGCTCCAGCTTGTGAAATTCGCCGAGCCACTCGATCAGACTCCGGGTCAGTTGACCTTCTTCGCCGCTCTCGGCGGTGGCATAAATCTCCAGCCGATTGCAGGTTGAAACAATAGCCGCCTCCGCCACCGCCGGTGACTGGCGCAGGCTGCGCAAGGCCACCGGCAAGCGCTCATCACCAATGGCAACCTGTTCGCGCAGGGCGACAGGCGCGGTCTTATGGTTAATTCCCAGTGTCAATACCGGCATGGTAGCGTCAGGCAGTCCGGCTAGTTATACAGAATCGGCGCGCCGGGCAGTGCCGGTGCAATGAGGAAGTTGAGAGAAATTCTGGGATGGCTCACGAGTCAGGCATTCTGATGGCGGTGTCGGGACTGCCGGCAATCTTCCGGCAACCACGGATTTATAGGTTGGCGGAATTATAGCACCATGACATGACAAAAAGGCAGTTCCCCTTGAGAGACAGCTGGCAAACGTGTGAAAAAGCACAAGCATTTGCCGCCAAGTATTGCTAACCTGAATTGACCATCAGGGTACTGGAGGCCTTGTCAGACCTGACGACATGAAAAATATCATTCCCGGATTAGCCGCGTTAATCCTGGTTTCGGCGTGCGCGCTCAAGCAGCCAGTTCCGGAACCGGACCCGGCTCCTGCACAACCGGAATTCCGGCAATCTCTGCCGAGCCCCGCCATCACGCATCTGGACGTCGAGCAGCGCTCACAACTCTATTACTCCATTTTGTTGGCGGATATGGCGCTCGACCAGAATCTCCTCGACATCGCTCTCGACAACTTCTGGTACGCCGCCCAGGTTTCGGGCAGCGCCGAACTAGCCCGCAATGCGGCCCTGATCGGTCAGGAACTGGGTCGCCCGGGCATCGTGCTGGAAGCCGCCGATATCTGGCTGAAGGAAGAACCCGACAGCGTCGTTGGCCAGCAATTGATGGTTCTTGCCAATCTGTCCCGCGGCCGCGTCCAGAACACGGATGCCTACCTGTTGCGCTTGCTCGAACTCCTGCCGGGCGAAGATGTCCTGCAGGAACTGCTGCGTATTGCCAATTCCGGTGATCCGGAGCAGGTGGAAAACTATTACCGCGGGTTTACCGGCAGGCATCCAGGGCAGGCGCCGGTCTGGTTGGCATTGGCGCACCTCGAGTCCCGGGCTATCGGCCAGGCACCGGACCCAGAGTCCGTTCGCCAGCTGATCCGTTACACCGATCAGGCTCTGGCACAACAACCCTTGCATGGCGACGCCATACGCATGAAGTTTCTGTGGCTGAAACAGCTTGACCAGCAGGAGGCCGGGGACTTCCTGACCGACATTTCCCGGCAGGCCCGTGGCAACCGGGACCTTCAGTTGCTCATCGGCCGCCTTCATTATGAAGAGGGCCAGTTCAAAGCAGCGGGCAAACAGTTTTCGAACCTCTACGGGCGCGACAGCGCGGATCTCGAGGCCCGCTATCTGTATGCAGCCAGCCTCTATGGCCAGGAAGAATTCCGGGCCAGTTTGCCCCATTTCCGGGCCTTGCTGGCTTTGGACTACAACCCGGGACCGGTCAGCTATTACTGCGGTGACGCGGCCGCCCGCATCGAGGATACCGACCAGGCCATTCAGTGCTTCGAGGCAGTCCCGCAAGGCCATTACCATGTCAGGGCCCAACGCCGTCTGGCCCGGATCTGGCTGGATCTCGATCAACCCGAACGGGCGCTGGCCACGCTCAGACACGGTCAACAGGGGCTGGACTGGCATGCCCGCAGCGATCTGCTGTTCACCGAAATCCAGTTGCTTATCGCCCGCCAGGAATACAGTACCGCGGAACTTCGCCTTCGCAACGCCCTGCAGGACCGTCCTCTGGACCGTAATCTGCGCTTGCTGAGCCTGCGGCTGCAATCCGAAAGTCAGGGCGCTGAAGGGATTTCCGGGGAAGGTGAAAAAATTCTCAACCTGCTGGGGCCCGGCGCGGATCGCCGCGAGTTGATCCTCACGGCGGCGCAACTGCTCCACGAGAAGCAGGCACCCGCGCAAGCCATTGACCTGCTCGATCAGGCGCTGCAGCAGAGCCCGGATGATACCGCGCTCCTTTATGGCCGGGCCATGTTGCGCGAGCCCCTTGGCCAGATCACGGAAATGGAAGCGGACCTTCGCCGGATCCTGACGCTCGAGCCGGACCATATTGACGCCCAGAACGCCCTTGGCTATACCCTTGCCGATGAAAACCGCAACCTCGAAGAAGCTTATCAACTCATTCTCACTGCATTCCGTCAAAAGCCGGATAATGCCGCCTACCTCGATTCCATGGGCTGGATCAGCTACCGGCGCGGTGAACTCGACAAGGCGCTGCAATACCTTAAGCAGGCTTTCGTGAAAATGCCGAATGCCGAGATTGCCGCCCATCTGGGCGAGTTGTACTGGCAACTCGGCAAGGCCGACAAGGCACGGGAGATCTGGGACCAGGCATTGCAACGGGAACCGGATAACCGCTATATTCTGCGCACCATGGAACGTCTCGACGGCCAGCAGCGCATTGTTACCCGTAATCAGTAACCTCTCCGGCCCCCAACCCCGGCGGTGGAATATTTTCCGCGGTCTGTCCCTTGTTATCCTGTCCGGCTTGCTCGTGGCTTGCGCCGGCAATCCGCCCGCTCCCGTGGGCGACACCCAGAAGCTTGCCCGTTGGGCCGAGCACCGTGACCGGCTGGAGCCCTTGCAGCGCTGGCATGTCAAAGGCCGCATCGGGCTCAAAGCCGGTACCGAGGCCTTCAGCGCCAGCCTTGACTGGCGGCGTGACAGCGCCGATGACTTCCGCTTTCTTTTATACGGCACCCTCGGCAAGACCTATGCCCGCATCGTCACCAACGCCGGCGAGTTCGTCCTGACCCTGCCCGATGATCGCATCATTACTGACACGGATGCAGAGCGGCTGTTATTGCGCGGTCTGGGCTGGCGACTGCCGGTCACCGCAATGCAGGACTGGCTTAAAGGCTTGCCCACCGGCGTTACCCTGACCCCCGATCAAATCGATGAGGCGGGCCATGTTACCGGCTTCAAGACGGGCGACTGGACCGTCACCTATGAAGACTACCGCGCCTTTGACGATGTGGCATTGCCGGGCAAAATCCGGATCACTCACCCGGATATCCAGTTGCGTCTCGCTATCCGCGTATGGCAGTTCTGAAGACGGCCCACGCCGGGGGCTACCGGTATTTTCCCGCGCCCGCGAAACTCAACCTTACCCTGCGTATTCTGGGTCGTCGTCCGGACGGTTATCACGAATTACAAACCCTGTTCCAGATCCTCGATTACGGGGATGAACTGGCCATTGCACCTCGCACCCAAGGCATCGAACTGATTTCAGACTTTGACGAGGTCCGCACCGAAGACAACCTGATCGTCCGGGCGGCGAGCGCCTTGCAGGCCGCCACGGGCTGTGAGGCCGGTGCCAGCATTCGCCTCACCAAGCGCTTGCCGGCCGGCGGCGGCCTTGGCGGCGGCAGTTCCGATGCCGCAA
>JASBTO010000099.1 GCA_030148365.1 Kangiellaceae bacterium | reverse complement strand
ATTGTCGGCGAGCACGATGTCCGCCACCTCTTCGGTCATGGCCGCCAGTTGCTTGTTGCGGGCGGCCATGGTCAGGTTGCCCTGATCAACCTGGGAGTTGAGCAGGATCTTGATATTGACCTCATTGTCAGAGCAATTGACGCCGCCGGCATTATCAATGAAGTCCGTATTGCCGCGACCGCCGTTGCGCATGTACTCGACACGGCCGAGCTGGGTGAAGCCCAGGTTCCCGCCCTCGCCTATGACCTTGCAGCGAAGCTCGTTGCCATTCACCCGCAGCCCGTCATTGGCCCGGTCTCCGACCTGGGCGTTGGACTCGCTGCTGGCCTTGACGTAAGTGCCGATACCGCCGTTCCAGAGCAAATCCACTTCCATGCGCAGCAGGTTCCGGATCAACTCATTGGGCGCCATGGACTCCCGTTTGACGCCCAGCATTTTCTGCACCTGGGGCGACAGGGAAATGGATTTTGCCGCCCGGCTGAAAACCCCGCCCCCTTTTGAAACAAGCTTTTCGTTGTAGTCTTCCCAGGAGGACCGGGGTAACTGGAACAGACGCTCCCGCTCCTCGTAGCTGCGGGCAGCATCAGGATTCGGGTCCAGAAAAATATGCAGATGGTTGAAGGCCGCTTGCAGGCGGATGTGTTTCGAACACAACATGCCGTTGCCGAAGACGTCACCGCCCATATCACCAATCCCGAGCACCGTGAAATCCGTGCTTTGACAGTCGATGCCCATTTCCCGGAAATGCCGTTTCACCGATTCCCAGGCGCCACGGGCGGTAATGCCCATGCGCTTGTGATCGTAGCCCTGGCTGCCGCCGGAGGCGAAGGCATCACGCAGCCAGAATCCGTAGTCTTCGGAGATTCCGTTGGCGATATCCGAAAAAGTGGCGGTACCCTTGTCCGCAGCGACCACCAGGTAGGGATCGGGTTCATCGTGGTAGACGACCTGCCGCGGATGCACCAGCTTGTCGCCGTCGTAATTGTCGGTGATATCCAGCAGGCCACGGATGAAGGTCTTGTAGCACTCGATGCCCTCGGCAAAAAAGGCTTCCCGCCCCCCTTCCGTCGGCAGCTGCTTGCACACAAATCCGCCTTTGGCGCCCACCGGGACAATCACCGAATTCTTGACCTGCTGGGCTTTCACCAGCCCCAGGACTTCGGTGCGGAAGTCTTCCCGTCGATCCGACCAGCGCAGCCCGCCGCGGGCGACCTTGCCGCCCCGCAAATGCACGCCTTCGACCCGTGGCGAATAGACGAAAATCTCGAACATGGGCATGGGCCGGGGCATGTCAGGGATCAGTGTCGGCAGCAGTTTCAGGGAAATGTAGGACTTGCTGTTGCCGTCTTCATCGGGCTGATAGAAATTGGTGCGAACCGTCGCGTCGATCAGATCCATGTAGCGATGCAGGATCCGATCCTGATCGAGACTGCTGACCGAGTTAAGCAGCGCCTGAATCTTTTTCTTGATCCGGCCATAGGCGATTTTGCTGAACTTGCGGTCGGGATCAAACTTGCAGGCAAACAGTTCCAGTAATTGCCCGACCACTTCCGGCCAGGCCGCGAGGGTCTCCTCGATATAGTTCTGACTGAATGTTGAACCGATCTGCCAGATATATTTTGCGTAGGCGCGCATGACCGCGGTCTGACGCCAGTCAAGGCTGGCCGCCAGTACCAGCCGGTTGAAACCGTCATTCTCGGCGTCCCCGGTCCAGACCCGGGCAAAGGCCTCGTGATAGATATCCCGCACCGCCTCCGGGTCCAGATCTATCTTGCCTTCATGGCGCAGCAGGAAATCGGACATGAAACACTTGTCGCCATCATCCATTTGCAACTGGAAGGGCGTTTCCGCGATGACTCTCAGCCCCATGTTTTCCAGCATCGGCAAAACATCCGACAGCGGGTTGGTGGTCTGATAATGGTAGAGCTTGAAGCGTAATTCGGAAGACTCGTCCTGCACCCGTCGATACAGGGACATGCCGAGGGGTTGCTCCTCCGACAGGGTTTCCATGATTTCGATATCGGCGACAGCCTGACCAGGCTTGGCTTCGCCCCGGTAACTCGCCGGGAATGCCTTGCCGTAGCGCTGCACCAGACGGGCGCCTTCGGCAGGATCCCGATTCAACATCAGGGCTTCGGCCAGTTGATCCCGCCAGGAGCGCGCGGCCGTGCGCAGCGCTTTCTGCAACCCGTCCATGTTCAGGTCGATGGCCTCGGCATTGGCGACCGGAACGATAAAGTGAATCCTCACCAGGTTCGATTCGGAGAAAAACGTGGTGAAACGGATTTCCCCCGTCGCCTTGAAGGTCTCGGCAAGAATCCGGTTGAAGCGCAGACGCAACTGGGTGTTGTAGATGTCCCGGGGCACGTACACCAGGCAGGAAAAATGTCGCCCAAAGGGATCCTTGCGGACAAAGGCCTTGACGATCTTGCGCTCGCGAAGATGCAGGATGCCGACAGCATTCTCTTTCAGTTCGCTGGTGGAGATTTGCATCAACTCGTCCCGGGGATAGGTTTCCAGAACGTTTTTCAGGGCCTTGTAGTCATGGCTGCCCTTGAGAAACCCGGATTCATCCATGATGCGCAGGATCTTCTCGCGCATGACCGGGATCTGCATCGGGTCGAGATTATAGGCGGCAGAGGTAAAGAGTCCCAGGAACCGGTGCTCGCCGATGGCGTGCCCTTCATCGTCGAAACGCTTGATCCCGACATAGTCGATATGGCTGGGACGATGCACCGTCGACACTGACGAGGTCTTGGTGATGATCAGCGGATTGTGGGTTGCCAGGGCCAGTTTCTTGGCGCCTTCCGGCATTTTCGACATTGAATAGCCGCGATGCAGGCTGTCATCCCGCATGATGCCCATGCCGCTGCCAGCGATGGACTTCAGCCACAGGCCACTGTCCTGCTTGACCAGTTCGTAGCGTCGATACCCCATCAGGATGAAATGATCGTTGTGGATCCAGCGCAGGAACGACAGGGACTCCTCAATCCGGTCAGCGGCCAGTTTGGGCGGGTCATTTTCCAGGTCCTTGATGATCTTGCCGAGCCGTTTTTTCATCGGCTGCCAGTCATCGACGGTGGCGCGCACATCGGCCAGCACCTTCTCCAGAGCCCCTTCGATTTCCTGCAGGCGCATGCCTTCAAACTGACGATCGATCTCAATCAGCATCGGCGTTTCCATCGTCGCCTTCGAGCGGTCCTCGGGATTGACCTGGAGGATGTTGCCATTCTTGCCGCGCACAATCGCCATGGGCACATGCACGTGCAGATGGGTGTTGATGCCCTGCCGGTTGAGTTCCATGCGGAGCGAATCAACCAGGAAAGGTATGTCCTTGTGCAGTAACTGGATGACGGTATAGGGAGACGTCCAACCGTCATTTTTTAATTCCGGATTGAAGACCCTTACCTGACAGACCTCGTTGAATTTCTGGCAGAACTTCCAGAGGCTGTAGATGGCGGCAAACAAATCCTCAATCGAGCGACCGACCAGATCCTCCTCCGCAACGCGGCTATAGCATTCCCGGGCAAAGGTTTTCAGTTGTTCGGCGGTCTTTTTGCCGGTTTTGGCTTCGATGAGCTGGTCGAGCTTTTCTAGAACAAGAGGGGTAGAACTGGATTCGGCGGCGGCCATGAGAGCTTCCTGTTTTTGACACGGCGTTTCGAAAAATCACCGGTCGAGCAGAGGACTGTCGACATCGGGTGCAAACATAGCCGCCAATTGTAGGACATCGACTGGCCTTTATCAGCAAAAAATTTCCCGAATTCGTTGCCCGGGCGCTGGTTTTCGTGACTGTGTCTACTTTTGCCGGTTGCGGTAGAAAAGTGCGGCAAGCGCCGGCAGCAGGAAGACCGCGCCGAGCATATTGACCAGAAACATGAAGGTCAGCAGGACGCCCATGTCTGCCTGGAACTGCAGCGGTGAGAATATCCAGGTCGAGACGCCGATGGCCAGGGTCAGGCCGGTGAAGAGCACGGCATTACCGGTCAGGCGCAGGGTACTCAGATAAGCCTGTCCGACGGGTTCGCCGGCGCGCAGGTAATCGGCCATGCGCGTAAAGATATAAATGCCGTAGTCCACGCCTATGCCGACGCCGAGGGCGACGACCGGCAAGGTTGCGACCGTCAGGCCGATATCCAGGAACGTCATCAGGGCCTGGGCGAGGATAGACACCAGTGCCAGCGGCAGCACCACGCACAGGGTCGCCCGCAGCGACCGGAAGCTGAGCAGACACAGCAGGATGACCGCGCTATAGACCCAGGCCAGCATCGGGAATTGGGCGGCCTCGACAGACTCGTTGGTCGCGGCCATGACCCCCACGGCATCGGAGGCCAGCCGGAACCGTACCCGGGACTCCGGCAGGTTGAATCGATCGCCGCCTTCTGCCTCGGCGGTGGCGGCTGAGGCATCATCGCCTTCATCGCCCGCCGGTGGACCGGCCGCTTTGCGGTCGGCGTTTTCCAGTTGGCCCGGATTACGTTCGGCGACGTAGGTCTTGATCGCCGACACCAGCCCATTGATGGTCTCGGCCTTGTGATCCCGGGTAAAAATCAGGACCGGCATGACGCTGCAATCGTCATTGAACAATCCGCTGCTGGTTTCCAAATTGCGGATGGACTGCACCAGTGTGGCTTCTTCCCGCGGCAGGATTTTCCACTTCAGATTGCCCTCA
>JASBTO010000073.1 GCA_030148365.1 Kangiellaceae bacterium | reverse complement strand
GTTGTGGCGGTTGGCATCGCTGCCGAGTACCCGGGCCACCATCCTTGCGTGTTCGGTTTCCTGTCCGGCCGTGGCGCCATCTTCACAGTCGCAGGTGATGTCAAAGACCGGCCCCAGCTTTTCCTGGAGTTGCAGGGCTTTCTGTATCAGTTTTTCGCTACCTGCAAAGTGTTCGCAGGATGGAATTACCGGAAAAGGCTTCTCGCCTTCAAACAGGGCCTGGTCGGGATGAACAGTAGAAGACACCTTGGTTCTCCTTGAAAATCTGATAGTTAGCGTTATTGGTCCCGGTAGGACATTACCGAGAGCGTGGCGCCGGATGCAAGCCGGAATATATTCAAACAACCATTTGAAATAGTCGTTTTAATGTGCTGTAGTTATGCCACGTACTTTCGCGGGGTGCAAGTTTCATGATGCAGGAACACTCGTTTCTGGAAAAGCTCGACGAACAGGCGGTACTGGGTGGCTTCTGGCCCGGCATCCAGTTGTATTACCCCCCGGTCAAGTACGCACCGGCCCTCGGCGTTTACGAAGACATGGAGGCGGCTTCGGCGCGGATGCGCAAGTACGCCCATAACACCCGGGCCCATACGCTCCTGTTTGATCTGGAAGACGGGTGTCGGCAAAAAGCCATGAGCCGGGATTTGCTGCGCCAGGAATTGCCCCTGTTTGCCGATCGCAAATTCCAGATTGCCATCCGTATCAATCCATTCCGTACCGACGAATACGAAAAGGACCTCGAACTCATCCGCGACATGGGCGAGTACATCGACGCCATCGTGTTGGCCAAGGCCGGCGAAGTTTACGGCGCCGCCGAGATACGGGATCTGTCGGCGTGGCTGGTCAGCGTCAATCCGGCAATAGAAATCCAGCCGATTATCGAGCATCCCCGTTCCCTGAAACTGGCCCCGGAACTGATGCAGTATTCAACGGTTCGTCATGTGGTTTTCGGTATTCATGATTTTTCCAAAGCCATGGCCATCCACCTGACGCCGGAAGGCTGGATTGATGAACTGAAAACCTACCTGCGCATGCTGTTGATGGAAGCCAGGATAGCCGGCAAGGGCGTTATCGGCGGCGTCGAAGTGCTGATTAACGACACCCCCATGCCGGAGCACTTTATCGAGCCTCATGAAGTCAGGCGCTGGCTGGATCTGCATGGCGACCACGAGTCCCATGTCGTCCATGATCACGCGGTGGTGGAAACCCAGATGGGGCTTACCGGCAAGCAGGTGATTCACCCTTATCACATCCATCTTTGCAAGGTTGCCTTCACGCCGTCACCGAACCAGATCGCCCGCAATGTCGAAATACTCAAGGCGGCGATAGAAGCCGATGCGCTCCTCGGCGGCGCCATCAAGTTTGAAGGCGAGATGCTCGATCCGCCAATGTTCGGCAAGGCGTTGCAGACGCTGCTTCGGGCCTACGCCCTGAAGTCGCTGAGCAAGGAAGACAAGGCCTTTGCCATGAGTGTCATCAAGATGTGGCCGGTGCATGTCATCCGGGAAAACTGGCCTTACGGAATGATCTGATGGCTATCAATCTGGACGAGATACTGAGTCGGGAAGGCGGGGACTGGCGCTGGTCCATTCCGGAACATTTCAACATCGCCGAAGCCTGTGTTGACAGGCACCTGCAGGATGGCCACGGCGATCGCCTGGCGTTTATCGTCGAGGATCAGGAGGCGGGAACCACGACACTGGATTATCAGGAACTGGCCAGGTACAGCGCCGCCTTTGCCGGTGTTCTCAAGGCTCTCTCGATCCGGCCCGGGGATCGGGTCCTGATCCGGTTACCAAACAGCACGGACTATCCGATCAGTTTTTTCGGCTGTCTGAAGCAGGGCGCCATCGCAGTCCCGACTTCCACGTTATTGGCGCCGGATGAGGTCGCCTGGCTCGCCCGCGATTCGGGTGCCCGGGTGCTGGTCATACACAAATCCATGTGGGACGAATTACGCCCGGCCCTGCGCGATTGCCCGGACCTGGAAACCGTCTTGCTGTCGGGCACCGGCGGCTTGCCGGAACCGTCCGGGGGCGAACCCGAGGTTCGGGACCTGACGGAGTTGCTGGCGCAAACAGAGCCCGTGTCCGGGTGTATTGACAGTCGTGCTGATGAGCCGGCCTATCTCGTTTACACCTCCGGGACGACCGGTTACCCGAAGGGCGTGTTGCACGCCCACCGGGCCTTGCTTGGGCGTCTGCCTGCCAGCCGGCACTGGTTTGATCGGCTCGACAAGGATCGCATCATGCATTCCGGCAAGTTCAACTGGACCTATGTACTTGGCTCGGCATTGATGGACCCGCTGCTGCATGGCCAGACCGTGATTGTCTACGAGGGCCAGAACGACGCCCATACCTGGCCGGCATTGATCAAGAAACATGCCTGTACCATTTTTATCGGCGTGCCCACCCTCTACCGTCAAATCATTCAGAAAACCGATTGCCGGGCCCGGGACCTGCCATCCTTGCGACACTGCATGAGTGCCGGCGAACACCTCTCCGACGAAATGCAGCATGCGTGGCAGGAACGTTTCGGGCGGCCGATTTATGAAGCCATCGGCATGTCGGAAATCTCTTACTATATTTCCCAGCGCATTGACCGCGAGGTCGTACCGGGCGCCGCCGGGTTCCCGCAGCCGGGTCACCAGGTCCGGTTGCTGGACACCGATGGCGAGGAAGTCGGGACCGACGAGGAAGGCATGATAGCGATCGCGGAGACTGATCCGGGCCTGTTTCTCGGTTACTGGCAACTTCCGGAAGAGACGGCGAAGGTAAAACGGGATGGGTGGTTTCTGACCGGTGATTTTGCCCGCCGCGATGCCCGGGGCTATATCTGGTTTCTGGGGCGCCGGGATGACATTATCAATACCTTCGGTTACCGGGTTTCGCCCCACGAGGTGGAGCGGGTATTCAAGAGTTATCCGGGCGTCGCTGACTGTGTGGCAATGGGAGAGGTGGTCGCTCAGGACAAGACCCTGGTGAGTCTGTGCGTCATTCCCGAAGCCGGAACGGAACTCAACGAGCAGAATTTGCTGGACTTCGGCAGAGATCGACTGGCCGCCTACAAGGCGCCCAAAAAGGTACACTTCATGGAAGCTTTTCCCCGCACCAAAAATGGCAAGGTATTGCGCAAGACATTACAGCAGACTCTGGAGAAAACTGCAGGAGACGCCCGCACATGACTGAAGTATTCCGACCCCGCCGCACCATGCTTTATGTCCCGGCTCATACCCTGCGGCATATCGAAAAATCGCGGCAATTACCGGCTGACTCGATCATCTTCGATCTTCAGGAGTCGGTGCCGCCGAAGCTTAAGGACGAAGCCCGCAAGGCGCTGGCGGAAGCTTTCGCCAATCCGGACTTCGGTTGTTCTGAAAAAGTGATTCGCATCAATCCGCTCGACTCGCCCTGGGGGCAGGCCGATGTGGAAATGGCGGTCACGCTGGATATCGATGCCATCATGGTGCCCCGCATGGAAAGCGCCATTCAGATGCGCGAGACCCTGCATCGTATTGATGCCGCGGGAGGTGAAAACCTCGACATCATGGTCAATATTGAAAGTCCGATGGGCGTACTCAAAGCCGAGGAAATTGCCGGCGCCAGCGATCGCCTGACGGCCATGGTCATGGGCACCACGGATCTGGCCAACGAACTCAAGCTTAACCCGACCCCGGATCGCACGGGTCTGGTCACCAGCCTGGCGATGGTGCTGTTGGCGGGGCGCGCTCACAAGCGCTGCGTAATTGACGGCCCTCACTTCAATCTCAAGGATGTCGAAGCCTGCGAATTCTCCTGTCGCCAGGCGCGGGATCTCGGATTTGACGGCAAGACAGTGATTCATCCGGTCCAACTCGACTATACCAACGACGCCTTTACTCCCAAGCAGATTGATATCCGGCGCGCCCAAAAGATCATCACTGCTATCGAGAAAGCCCAACAGGAAGGCCGCAGCATGGCGGTGGTGGATGACCGGCTGATAGAGCCGGTCATGGAAGAGTGGGCGAGACGGATTATCTCTCTCTACGAAACGGTGCATGAACTCGGCCAGAGCGAGTTATTGGGCCCGGTGACCCGATAATGAGTCAGGAGCAGGGGACAGCAATGAACAAGAGTAGCCTGGGACGATTTTTCGAAGACTTCCGGATGGGTGAGGACATTGTTCACGCGGTACCCCGGACGGTCACCGAGGCTGATGCCGCACTTTACCTGGCGCTGACCGGTTCCCGGTTCAGCCTGTTTTGCAGCCGGCCCTTTGCCCAGTCTCTCGGCTTTGCCGAGGTCCCGCTGGATAACCTGCTGGTCTTTCATATTGCCTTTGGCAGAACCGTGGCGGACATTTCCCGCAATGCGATTGCCAATCTCGGTTATGCAGAGGTCCGGTTCGAGCACCCGGTATACGCGGGCGATACCCTCAATGTGCACTCGAAGGTTATCGGCTTGCGGGAAACGGGCAACGGCCAGGCCGGAATTGTCACCGTGGCGTCCCGCGCCCTTTGCGCCGAGGGCCGCACCTTGCTGACCTGGAAGCGCTGGTTGCTGATGGCAAAACGCGACCCTGACACCCGCAGCGGCGTGAATAGTCCGGCCGAACTCGCGCCGGAAGTGAGTCCAGCTTCATTGCCACTGCCGGCCGGGCAAAGCTTTGCTGACTTTGATCGGGCGGCGAGCGGCGAGTCGTGGAGTTATGAAGATTACCAGCCCGGTGAAATCATCGATCACGTTGATGGCGTGACCGTTGACGACGCCGAGCACGTTATGGCCACCCGGCTCTACCAGAATAATGCCCGGGTGCATTTCAACCAACACCAGATGGCGAGCTCTGCTCATGGCCGGCGCCTGGTGTATGGCGGCCATGTCATGTCCCTGTGCCGCGCCCTGTCCCATAACGGCCTCGCCAATGGTCAGTGGCTCGCGGCAATCAATGGCGGCACTCATGCCAACCCCGTATTTGCCGGCGATACCCTGTATGCCCGCAGTGAAGTTATCGACAAGTGGGAATGGCCGGATCGGCAGGATCTCGGTGCCCTCAGGCTCCGGACTTACGGGTTCAAGAATTGCGCCTGGGAGGATATGGACACGCCGGTAATGACAGAAAAGAACGGCCGTCGCCAATATGCGCAGAGTCTGGTGTTGGATCTGGATTACACGGTACTGATGCCCCGTCGTTGAAATGGATTGATTCCTGGTACTTAAAGTATCTTATCGCCGAATTTGCGGTTTGGAACTATATAGTCACTTGCAGTGATTCAGTGGGGCGACCAACTATTGCTACCGACTAGCTGTATATAGTAGTTTGTGGGCGAATATAGCGCTACTTTTGCAACTCCTGTTCGGCTTTCAGCAGATTTTGAAGCTTTTATTACCACGGCATGGCAGGTTACTGTATCTTCAATATCCCAAATTCGAGTAGACTTGCCCATTTTGCATAAAAATCAAAAGGATATTTCGTCACTCTTCAAGTACGGGCTTGGACTTTTCCTGCTGTGCGGAATAGTTCTGGCCGCATCCTGGGTCTATACCCTGCAGCACCAGCTGGCTCCTTTGAGTGACACGCAACCTGTATATCTTGTCATCGCTGTGGCCTGCCAGTTCCTGACCTCCGCCGTTATCGTCCTGGCGTGGAAAACAAATCTGGCGCTGCATGATGTATTGAGAATCAGCTTTCGTAAAAGCGCAGCCCTTGTCGGTATTAATACTCTGGGCAAGTATGCGCCGGGTAAAGTTTTTGGCAGCGTTGCCAGGGCAATGGTAATTCACCGCGAAACCGGACAGTCCCGGGCAATAATTCTTGCCAGCTTTCAGGAACAACTAGCCATGCTACACAGTGGGTTCAGCCTGGCAATCATACTGCTTGCCGGACAGAGTTTCGGAGCTTTGGGCTACCTGCTTTGCTCGATACTCTGTGCATTCAGCCTGACGTTCATCCGATATCTGGAACCCATGGTGAGCATTGTTGCGAAAGTTTTCAAACGCGAGTACAACTTCGAGAAGGGCGCACACCTTGGAGAGGAGACATTGC